>BLLT01000256.1 GCA_011958945.1 Lachnospiraceae bacterium
GATCATCTATGCCTTGCACAGAAGCATACAAGGAACCTATCGTGTATACGTTCAACGGCTTTTGCAAGACCGTCATACGCTTTGCGGCACTCAACGCATGGCATGACAGGAGCAGACGGCGGCGAAAAGAAATAAAGCAATTTCACACCCATTCCACATTAGTATGGTATGCTTAAAAAGAGGTGATATATATGGCGACATTACTCATTGTTGAAGATGACCGAAAAACAAACGAAGCAATATGCGAGTATCTAAAATCAGCAGGACATATGCTAATATCAGCGTATGATGGCGCTGCTGCATTACAATCTTTTGATGAATGCAATATAGACTTAATTGTGCTTGATATTATGCTCCCTAAAATATCGGGGCTTTCCGTTTTGCATGAAATAAGGCAAAAAAGTTCTGTTCCTGTACTCATGCTAACAGCGATTGAAGATGAATATACCCAAATTACAAGTTTTGATGAACAAGCGGATGACTATATCACAAAGCCCTTTTCTATGGTTTTATTGGGGCGGCGTATTACAGCTCTTTTAAGAAGAAGTGGAAAAGGGATATTGCCTAATACAATAGCATTTGGTGATGTAATTGTGGATTTCTCTGGTTATTCTGCAAAGGATAGTAATGGAAAGATTGATATTACTCCAAAAGAAATAGATTTGCTAAGGTTGCTTGTGGAACATAAAGGATTGGTTCTTACCCGCACTCAAATACTTGATGATTTATGGGGGGATAGTTATCCTATTATTGACAGGACAATAGATACTTATATTAAAAATTTGCGAAAGAAACTAAGACTTGAATGTATCGTTACTGTTAAAGGTATAGGTTACAAGTATGAGGTGAATGCATGAAGAAAATAAAGATATTTCCAAAGACTTTTATATATACATTAGGATTGATGCTCTTTATTGTTGGGGTTGCCCATCTTTTGCTTTACTTATTCATTCCACACGAAATTATGGATATTACGATTAAGGCAAGTGAGCAAATATCTTTTAGCACAGATGTTAATGTAGCACCCTATGTTAAGCAGACAATCGTAGATGCCCTGCCAGTATCTCTTGTTTGCTGTATTATTATTTCCATAGTTTGCTCTTTTTGGTTTTCCAGAAAAATAACTGTTCCAATTAAGCACATCAATATGGCAACAAAACAAATGGCACAAATGGAGAAAAATGCTGTCTGTACTATTAGCTCAAAAGATGAAATCGGTGCGTTGGCAGATAATATAAACTATTTGTATCAAAGTCTGCTGTCAGCAATTCATAATCTTGAAGTTGAAAAACAATATGTAAGCGAAAGTGAAAAATCAAAAGTTGATTTTTTGCGGATTGCTTCACACGAATTAAAAACGCCTGTTACGGCTTTAAATGCTACTTTAGAAAATATGATACTTGGTATTGGAAAATATAAAGACTATGATACTTACTTGCCAGAATGTAAAGAAATGACGGAATATCTTGCTAATATGATACATGATATTCTTGAAACTTCACGGCTAAACATATCATCCGAAAAGGAAACAGCGGTACAAACTAATTTATCAGAAGTAATTTCTGCCTTATGCGAACCATATATGTTGATTGCAAAAGCGAAGGGTATTGTATTTAGACTGGAATTGTTTGATAATTTTACGGCAGTTCTGCCACAGCATTTGTTTGAAAAAGCTATTTCCAATATTCTTTCCAATGCGGTAGCATATACAGAAACAGGCAAAACAATTTATGTATATTTTGATGAAAAAAATCTTATTATAGAAAACGAATGCCAGACTATTCCTGATGAAATATTACGACATTTATTTGAGCCGTTTTATCGTCCAGATTTTTCCCGAAACCGTAATAATGGCGGAAATGGGCTTGGACTTTACATTGTCGCAACCTTGTTTCATGCAATGGATATTTCATATTCATTTATTCCCATGAAACATCCACAAGGAATGAGATTTATTATCAATTTAAAATAGCCTATCACGCTGAAGAAGCTCTCCAACAGTCGGGGAGTTTTTTTGATTAAAGAACTTTTGAATTTCACACACATTTCATACTGGTTTCATATTGGGAGATTATGATATAGCCGTTCACTAAAATTAACATCAGAAAACGGAGGCAATAGAATGGGTACAATTAAGAGAGCGTTTTTATACGTCACAAGAAAAAAGGGAAAAAGTATATTGCTTTTTTTCGTCCTTCTTATTATGGCAACCTTTGTGCTGTCTGGAATTTCGATTGAAAGGGCTGCACGGTTAGAACAGAAAAAGCTGCGGCAAACAATGGGAGGAACATTTGAACTATTGCCCGAATTTTCTGAAAGCAACCCATATTTTAAGACAATCAATGATGATGAGGGCGGTGTGACATTATACACGGAACGTCCTTTGACACAGGAAATGATTGATTTAATCTTGCAGATGGACGGTATAAAAAGTTGTGATGCAGACACGCAAAGCAATGTTTGGCCCAATCTTGAAATATTTAAGGGAAATGTCCCGTTAAAAGGCGAATTAAATAATTCCGTATACGCAAGAACCGTTTATTCAAGTGAAACCAATGCTTTTTTTACATCACAGAAATTACAGCTAATTGAGGGAAAGCATATTACGAACACCGAAAAGTATTCAGCCATCATAAGCAAAGAATTAGCAGAAAAAAACGGCTTGAAAATCGGAGACACCTTTTCGATAACAGCGGATTGTAAAGTTGAAATAAAAATTATCGGATTTTATGAAATCCTTAAACCCGACTCTGCATTTGAAAATATTGCTACCTACGAAAAAATAGAAAACCAGATTTTTGTTGATTACTATACGTTGCAAGAACTTTTCAGAGATACTCCCGTAGGCTTTATTTCGGCAAAATTTTTGGTCGATGACCCCGCAGACCTTGAAAAAATTGTTAAAGAAATAAGGGGAAATTCTGAAATTGATTGGCAGGCGTTTACACTTACTACCGACAATACAGAGTATCAAGATGCTGCTGCTCCACTTGAAAAGCTACAATCCTTGGTTACATCAATTATTTTGGTTATTGCATTGGTCAGCGGAATAATTCTTGCCTTAATACTTACCATGTGGGGAAGAAGCCGCATCCATGAAACAGGGGTATTCCTTTCTCTCGGCATTGGAAAAGGTAAAATCGTCAGTCAATATCTGGCAGAAGTTTTTATGATTGCCGTAATCGCTTTTGGTTTATCTTTCTTTATGGGTAATGCAGTTGCAAATCAACTGGCAAACAAACTTATTGAAAGTCCGTCAAGTGGAGAAAATTTAAGCAATGATAAAGATGCAGTTTTGAACATAAAGGACGATTATGGTCTTTCGTTGGATGATGTTCAAGTCACAATAAAGGATGATAGTGAGATTTCTACACTACAAAATGATGAACAGGACATAATGCCGCCCGAAGCAGAGGTATCAGTTGATATTGCAAAAACAGAGCCAATCCACATTTCAGTTGATATTCTTGATATGTTGCAGCTATATCTGATTGGTTTTGCAATCATTACGGTTTCCGTGATTCTCTCATCGGGTACGGTAATGCGTTTGAAGCCAAGAGAAATTTTATCAAAAATGAGTTAAAGAAAGGAGTTTTTGCAAATGTCTGTATTTGAAATTAAAGATGTATCTTACTCTTATGACAAGAGCAAAAAAATATTGACAGCGGTAAATGCTGTGTTCGACACTGGAAAAATGTATGCCATACTTGGTGTGTCTGGCTCTGGAAAGACGACTTTGTTATCACTGCTTGGCGGGCTTGATGTACCGCAAAAAGGTGAAATTTTATTTGATGGTGTGGATATTTCAGAGCATACACTTGAATACCATAGGCGCAATCATGTTTCACTTATATTTCAAAGTTACAATCTCATTGACTATATGACGCCTGTTGAAAATGTAAAGCTGACTGCAAAGCAGGATGCCCTTTTAGTGTTAAAACAACTTGGATTAACTGAAGATGAAGCGAAACGCAATGTAATGAAATTATCTGGCGGACAGCAGCAGCGTGTTGCAATCGCCCGTACATTGGCATCGGACACACCTATTATTTTGGCTGACGAACCGACAGGAAATTTGGACGAGGATACTGCTGCCGAAATAACAGAAGTTTTAAAAAATTGTGCCCATCAGATGAATAAGTGCGTTATTATTGTTACTCATTCTAATGACCTTGCAAAGCAAGCTGATATGGTTTTTCGCTTGAAGAAAGGCAAGTTACAGCAGTTATGAGAACAGAATGGATATGTTGCCCTATTTGTGTGCACCTCATCCCCTCTCTGACATACACAAGGGAACCAGACAGGCAATAGTTACGCTCTGCTTGGTTCCTTTTTATCGTTTGTGCATCTACTCCCCAATTTGCCGGAACGCCGGGGATGCCTGCCCTGCCGGGTATCCTGCTGCTCCTATTCCATTAACATTCATTTCCTTTAATCCTCCATTGTTTTTAGTATTACGGCTCATCTGTCATTCAGAGCCATCTCTGCTCTCTCATAATAAGTCCGAGCAGTTTATTGCTTTATTCAATCCTAACTTCCTCTGTCAAACTTCATGGCAAACACCTCCCTTCGCCGCTCTCCCGTTCAGAGCCGCCCCTGCACCCTTGCAGTCCGCAGAGGCAAAGTTTTATGCGCCTCTGCGGAATAGGGTGTAAGGATTATATCTGTATATCCAGCCCTTCCGCCGTGCCGGATTTCCCGGATACCATTGATGTGATGCTCTCGTCTGCAAAAATCTCATCCAGTACATCTGACGGGATTGGTCTGCCATACGTCCATCCGGGTACTTTTTCTTTCACTGCACTGGCTACCTTTCTCCCAATGCTTATTTCTAACTGCTGTAATGTCCATGATGCGGCTACCCGGTCTTCCTTCTTTAATGTCTTATAATAATTGTTTTTTGCCTGGGCCATTTCTTCCCACTCCGCCTCATTATCGCCGGACATTCCATTGTATTTGTAAAATGCATCTTTCACGCTGTTGAAAACACGCTGCTTCATCTCATCAGATACTTTGATGATTTTCCTCGCATTAGGATTGTTGGTAACGCACATTCCCTCCACGCCGTAGGAATTTTTTCTGTGTCCGGTAAGCTGGTCTTCAAGCGTATTCCTGCCGCCTGCACCGGAACTTCTGCCAAAAGCGTTATTCCCGTTCATCCTTGAAAAGAGCTGCCAGATTCCCTGACTGTTATTTCCTATACGCATCATAAATACCTCCCTTGTTATATGGTCAAATCCAACTGTGCACCTTTGCCTTCTTCCTGCAGTTTCACGGGCGCATCTGCTTTCGTCCTGATCTTCTCCAGCAGCTTTTCCAGAGTTTCTGCCTTTTCCAGCCTCTTTTCTTTCAGGGCTTCTTCCTCTTTCTTCTTTGCCCGCTTTTTCTCCAACATTTATGCCTTTATATCAAAACTGCTCCCCGTAGATGATGATGTGCCAGATGCCGCCGCTATAATATTCTGTGTAACGCTTTTTATATCTGTTCCGGTGGCAGATACCGTGAACGTGCCCTCCAGCCGTTCTTTTCTCTCCGCCCGCCGTTCCGCTGCCTTTTCTTCCTCCGCCTTTTTCTCCTTGCGCCTCTCGGCAGCCTTTTCCTCGGCGGCTTTCTTCTCTTTTGCTTTTCTTTCAGCATTCTCTTTGGCTATCTTTCCGTCTGGGTCATTTGTGCTGCCGCTCATCATGGAGATATTACCATTATCATCAATCTTATATGTAGCATATGTCACTACCGGGCTCCCCGGAGCCATCTTCACAGAGTTACAGAGTGACTTAACGCTATCGGGAATTGCCGCCAGATTTTCTTCCAGATACTTTACTTTTTCCGGGTCGTTCATACATTTCTTCAGGAAAGCGCCCGATACGGATACCGT
>BLLT01000257.1 GCA_011958945.1 Lachnospiraceae bacterium
CCTTTACTCATATGCAATCTTCAAAAGTTCCTCCGGGGTGCTGATTCCTGCTTTTACCAGCTTTAACCCGTTCTCCTTCAGAGTACGCATATTCTGGTTTTTCCGGGCATAGGCTACCACCTCGTCCATGGAAGCCCTGTCGCTAATCATGCGGCGCAGATTCGCGTCCACCTGGGTCTGCTTTTATAGAATCCATCATCTTGAATAACTCTTGAATAACCTCGAATAAACTTATTCAAGATTATTCAAGCCACTTCTTCAATATCCAATAGGAACGCTGCTGATTAGCTGAATCTGTATCAATAACATTAGTTTTCCTTAACGCTGCTAATAAATTACTCACCTTATGTTCTTTTTGAGCATCTGACAATGCATCCGGCAGCTTATCCCATAGCAATTCCCGAATATCTTTCTTTTTTGCTTTTCCATACTGCTTTAAATACTCAACCACCAAGTCTTTATAATACTTGTCATCAAACCCCTTGTTTTTAATGTAAGCTGTACTTTCATCAATGCTTTTAGCTGCCGATGCTGATAAATACAAACTTGTCAGCCTTCCCTCAACCAACTTCTGGCTACGCAGCCTGTCTACATCTTCTTTTTCAACAGATAAGCCCTTTTGTATCCGGTCAAGCAAAAATACAGTCTGTAAATCTAAATCTTGATGATCATACAGTATATGCATATAGCTGTCATTCAGCGTTTTCCCATAGATTGTCACTTCAACCTGTGTCCCGGAAGAAACATTATAATCCGGCATCGGAAAATATTTTGCTTTCTGAATATTGTATGCCCGGCGGATTCCCAACGTTGCAGTATCAATCATATGAAACGCCGCCATAGATTCCGCCAGCAGTTGATTCCTGTAAAATGGCGGGCTATAGCTTGCTTCCAAAACGTTCTCAATTTTCTGCGGAATAAAATCGCCCGGATTGGTAAATTTAAGCCTGTCCTCAAATTCATTGACATAAATCCTGCCGCCTAACTGATAATTGGTATGTGCAATACAATTATTGAGTAACTCGCGCATCAGCCAGCTATCGTATTGTTCCGTTTCCATTGTAAACAACGTCATCTGATTCGGCATATACCTGTAAGTCAGATTCCTTACCTTTGCAAACACCTTATCTACCACATTGATGAACGGGATTTTGAAAACGGCATAATCCCTGTCCATATTATCAGCGCCGTATAATCTCCACATAATCCCCGGTGCAGACTTCCCATCGTTCCATTAGCATTTCCAGAATTTCATAATATTCAACATCTTTTACAGATTTGCTGTATTCAAAATATGGCATTACTCTACCGCCTTATATCAATATTTTTGACCTTTACTACCAAATTCAAATAAATAATACGTAAATATCTTACCACAAAACAAACACTTTGGTTTTCTTTGGCATATAGATAGAAATTCCCTATTATTATAGCAGATTTTTGAGGACTTGGTCAAAAGACTTATTGCAGTTCTTCTATTTTTTCATTGACAAGTTTCTTTTTTTATTGCCAACAAATCGTACAAATATTTCTTGCCATCTGCATCATGGCAAATCAGCACCTTTTTTTACAACCGCAAACTTTTAATTTAATGACCATTTAATGGCACTCACAGTTTAATAACATCACATATGCACATCTAAAGAACTTCTAACTACAAGAAAACCTGTAAACAGTCACGTCTACAGGTTTCCTCATATTATTTTCCTTTACTCATATGCAATCTTCAAAAGTTCCTCCGGGGTGCTGATTCCTGCTTTTACCAGCTTTAACCCGTTCTCCTTCAGAGTACGCATATTCTGGTATTTCCTGGCATAGGCTACCACCTCGTCCATGGAAGCCTTGTCGCTAATCATGTGGCGCAGATTCGCGTCCACCGCAATGACTTCATGGATTGCGGTACGCCCTCTGTAGCCCGTATTGTTGCATTGGATGCAGCCCCTTCCCCGATGGATTTTCTTTACATCCTCTCCTAACAGCTTCCTTTCTTCCGGGGTGGTATCTATTTCTTGGCTGCAGTTGGGGCAGACCTTCCGCATCAGGCGCTGGGCCACCATGCCCACAAGTGAGTTGGCAATCAGGTAATTTTCCACGCCCATATCGCCCAGACGCACAATACTGGAAGCCGCGTCATTGGTATGAAGGGTACTGAGCACCACATGCCCGGTAATGGCTGCACGGACAGAAATCTCTGCGGTCTCACCATCCCTGGTCTCACCTACCATGATGATATCCGGGTCCTGGCGCAGCAGTGCACGCAGCCCTGCCTCAAAAGTAAGGCCGGCAACCGGGTTCACCTGAGTCTGATTTATGCCCGACACGTTTTTTTCCACCGGGTCTTCGATGGTGGAGATATTTAACATCCTGTGGGAAAGGTATTCCAATATCATATATAAAGTGGTGGATTTTCCGCTTCCGGTCGGGCCTGTGATATAAATGATTCCGTTAGGGCAGTTTAACAGGGGTAAAAACTGCTGGTAGCTTTCATCATCCATGCCGAACTGGTCCGCATGGTCCAGGTGGCCGGAAGAAGTGAGCAGACGAAGCACCGCCTTTTCCCCGAAAACAGTGGGCATGATGGAAACACGGATATTCACATGGCCGTTTTCTGTCCTTACCCGGAAATGGCCGTCCTGGGGGATTCTCTTTTCCGCAATGTCCAGGTTCGCCATAATTTTAATACGGGCAATCAACGGCTGGTGCACATTCCTTTGCAGGGAGACATATTCCAGGATAACGCCGTCAATTCGCATCCTGACCTTTGTTTCCCTGTCAAAAGGCTCTATATGAATATCGCTGGCATTGCTTTTGATGGCCCTTTCCACCAGGCTGTTAAGCAGGTTGATAATGGGAGCCTCTTCGTCTACATTTTCCAGCTCTGTCAGGTCAAAATCATCCATTTCATCCGCCACAAAGCCGGCATTGGCCTTCGTTGCCGCCTGTCTGGCACCCACTTCCGCAAAATAGTAGGAAATGGCCTGCCGCAAGGGTTTTTCCTCGCTAAGCAGAATTTGCAGATAGCAGCCTGTCTGCTGTCGCACCTCTTCCAAAGCAAAATAATTCAGGGGGTCATTGGTCACCAGAAGCATGGTACGGTTTTTTACACTTAAGGGGAGGAAAAGGTTTTTCTCCGCCAGTTCTTTATCCACCATGGCCACGGCTTCCAAATCCACCTGTTGGGATGCCACATCCACAATCTCCAGTTCCAGCCTGCTGGCCAAAGCTTCCAGCACCTGCTGCTCCGTCACAAATTTCAGTTCTATCAGAATCTGGCCCACGCGTTTGTCTCGATGCTCTTTCTGATAGGCCAGCGCCTGCTCCATTTGCCAGGCGTCCACATATCCTCTTTCCGCCAATATTTCCCCAATCCTCAGATTCGTCCTCAAATCGTTAAACCTCCATTCCAGTTCAGGCACTTACTGTTTTCCAGTTCCGTAAATCCCCACATTTTTCATTCATGCATATATATTTCCAACGCGCAGCTCATATCCGGCTGGTCGATGATATTCCAATCTTCGTCAAAATATATTTGTTGTTCCATTTGGAGTTTGCATAGGCGGAGTGCCGGATAATTGGTTTCCACATCATCCAGGAAGCCGAAAAACTTGGCTTCCTCCCCGCGCAGAACCATATTCCCTGCCGCCGTCTGTATGTAATGCTCGGAAGGAACTTTTTCGCTGCCTGCCGTTACGCCATATAAATAGGCCGCCGGGATTTTGGGCACCGCCCCTTCTATGGAAAGGGATACGGGGAAAAGGCCATGCTTTAGGGCCAGCCCTGTGAGCAGTTCATCCACCTGATGGTTTTCCATCCGTTCATAATAAACGGAAGATACTTCTTCCAGTTTGGCCCCGCTGTTCTCGATTTCCTGTTCCAGGACGGGGATTCCGTCAATGGCCGCCTGCATTCCTTCTGCCGTCTCCGTCAGTTCATCCCTTTGTATAATGTTTTCCTGATAATGTTCGATTCCGGGCATCAGCAGGAAACGGATGACCAGAAATGCAATCAGCACGCTGCCTGCCAGCTTCAATAACAAAATATCATTCTCTGTCAATTCCAGTCTCATTGTGTACCTCCTTCCTGGAGCTGCCCATCCGTGTTCAGGGCATCTTCATTCCCGGTTCCGCCCGCTTCCTGGACTGTCTGTGTCTGGCTTCCCTCCGTCACCTGGTTTTGGCCCTGCGCTTCCTTCGTCTCCCAGGTCATCCCCTGCTCCTGTGCCTTGCCGGAAATCTTGCCTTCCATCGCACAGGAAAGGGAAAGGCTGTACCACTCGTTATCATAATCATATCCCGTATAATTAACCGTATGGAAAAGCCCGCTGTCCTTCAGTTTCAGTATGTAATCCGGCACGTCGATGACTTTCCGGCTGTTTGCCTGAAAAGTAAGCACTCCGGTGGAGGCATCGTAACCGGTAATCCGGCATTCGATTCCCGCCCCTCCCGCATTTTCTATCCGGCGGAGCACATCATTGGAAAGTTCCGGATATACGGACAGGTTCTGGCCGGTCAATTCCACCGCCGCAATACTGCTCTCGATATCCGCCAGCTGCCTTTCCAGCTCCAGCGCCTGATTATATTTGCCCTGGACCTCGTCGGATGCTATCCACTCCTGTTTCTTTTGGATTTCATTTAAGGTAATTTTATTCAGTATAAAAAATATCAGCGTAGGAATCATGCAAAGCACGAACACCGCTGCCGGAAACAACAGATGTTTTCCGATTCCCTGCTGCTTCTCCCCTTTTTCAAAAAGCTTTTTGTTGGCACGGTAAAGGTCAATCCTTTTTTCCGCCCTGCCATTCCTCATCATGGCACCGATACAGGGTATCCAGTCCGCGGCCGTCTGGCCCGGGGGAACAGAGATTTTCTGGCTCACCGCCATGGGGGCAGTTTTCAGGTTCATATTTTCAATGCCTTCCACGCTCACTTCAAAATCCCCCGCCGGGCAGCCCGCATAGTAGACATCCGTAATGGGGTTTTCCCTTTTTTCCGATGCATAGAACTGGAGAATACCGGAAATGCTGCGGACAATTTCCGTTCCGAAATCCAATGTTCCCGGCTCGCTGAACAAACGGCTGCGCCCGGAATAAAGGTAACGGCCATCCTGACAGAGCACGCTCACCATACTTCCTTCTTCAAAAAAGAGATAAATAGCCGTGCGGTTATAGTAGCTGTCCAGCTGCTGCAAAATATGAAGATACCCTTCCATGGGAACGCTTATGCCGCCAATGGCAATGCCTGCATCCTTACAGATAGAGCGAAAGCCGTCCAGCTGCCCCGCATCCGCACCGCCTACGCAGATATCCACCCCATTCTTTTTGTCCGCCGATACAATGGAGTAATCGGCCACTTCATTCCGGAAGCTGTCGGCCATCTCTTTGGATGCCATATCCGCCAGCTGTTTCCCTTTGGCATAGGGCAGCTTCAACACCCTGGACGAACACATGCCCACAGGCAGCACCAGCTGTGCCTGCCCGGTTTTCCATTCCCCGGGAAGCTCTTTTAGAGCCTGCCCCCACCGTTCAAAAGAATCGCCCTGCATCTGCAGGCCAATCCGCTTTGTGCCGGAAAGGACCGGATACTTCCCTTCCCTTCCCGATGCCGCCAATATACAATCTTCTGAAAAAACAATGACTGTCTGACTCATTCTCATTCTCCTATTCCAGTTCCGTAAGTGCCCTGCCAGTACCGATCTTCACGCAGAGCAATTTCCGGCCGCTTCCGCGTCCTGAAATTTTCAGGGATTTATCCCTTTGGCACTGTCCGGGCACTTACTGTTTTTTTGTACTGATTATTTACCTTCTTAATATGCCGAACCTTCGATTGCCCCATAG
>BLLT01000258.1 GCA_011958945.1 Lachnospiraceae bacterium
CGTCCTGATACCTGACCTCTTTCAATTTCTCGTAGTAGAATTTTTCATGTGCATCGCTGATAAAAGTAATCGCTTTCTCTGCACTTAACGCTGTATTGTTCTTCATAAATTCATTCCTCCTATTATTTTGAATTTGTAAAAAGAAATAGGACTAAGCTAGTTTTAGCAGCATTTCTGCCATTCACTAATTTAGTCCTATCTAAATCATCAATATGAAATTGTTTACCTTCTACCCTCCTTATGCTATACTAAAACCAGTAACTCATTGCTTTCAGGCACTTTGAGTTACATTACTGACATTTCTTCCTATTTTCTTTTGAATCGGCGCCGTCCAAATGAAAAATCAGAAATGCTTTGATGCAAAACTACATTTTTTCATTAGGACTAAATTCGGCGGAAACCCTTGATTTCTCAATGGATTTTTCAACCTGTCATTATAATAACTCAAAGCCCCGCCGGCGTGCAGGCCCACCCCAGCCCCAGCACATTAGCAATAATATTCATAGAAATATACTCCCTGGCCGCATGCCCCTTTGGAATCCCCGGAAACATAAAAGAAATAAAAGGCTGAATCCCTTTCGTCAGCCTCTCTATCAACCCGGAAGTCTGGGCAATCTCCATCAGCCCCACCCAAAGAGCCATTACCCCCATCATGGTTATGCACAGGGAAACCGCTTCTCCCGCCGAATCCAGAGCGGCATTGCTGACCGCCTCAATATTCCCCGTCATCGCCCCATAAATAACTCCCACCATAATCATCAAAGCCCAAATATAATTCAGCATAACTGCTTCCACTCCCCTTTTCCGCCGCCCTGTAAACTATTCCTTTCCTTCCCATAGTTCCATTCGGCCTATCTATGCAATTATTAAAATATATTTCGCTCTTCTTCCCAATATGATTTACATATTATCTCCATACCGGAGTTATACGCCAAAATCCTTCCCTCCGCCAATCTTCGGCAGATTCCATCGGTATCTGATTGCCAAAAGCCTTAGCACAACCACACTGGCTACCCCAATCAGCATGGCCGCCTCCTCACCTATCCTGTTCCAGCAAAAGACGCAAACTACAGCCCCCGCAATAGATGCGCTGGCGTACACATGTTTCACAAAAATATAAGGCCTGTCCCCCGCCATTATATCCCTCAGCAGCCCGCCTCCTACCCCTGTAATCGTTCCCAGGAAAACAGGCAGAAAATAATTAATCCCCATTCCGTTATCAAAAGCCGCCCTTACTCCCACTACGGTAAAAACCCCCAGCCCCAGCGTATCCGCCAGCATCAGCGCCTGCTGAAACCACAGCCCCGAGATTTGCCGATACCCCTTTACATGAAAATAAAAAATGGCAAAAACAAATGCCGATACTAGCACCCCACTCAATGCAAATACCGGCTCCTGAAAGGCCTGCGGCGGTAAAGTTCCGAGAATCATATCCCGGATAATCCCTCCCCCCACAGCCGTTATCATACCCAGAATCATCACCCCGAGTATGTCCATCTCTTTCCGTATCGCTGTCATCGCCCCGGAAAAGGCAAAAGCGACCGTACCAATCATATCAATAAGAAAAAGCATATATTCCATAAAAACCTCTCAAGATTCCAAAGCCTCGTTCCCCCTGCAACATTCGTCAGTCCGGTGCATCTTTATAGCCCCCACCATTACACAATACGTAGTAAGAATCGTTTCCCTCACCACTCTACCACAGCGCTGGCCCAGGTAAGTCCGCCTCCAAAGCCCGACATTACGATTTTATCCCCCCTGCTTAACATTCCTTTCCGGTTCATTTCATCCAAAAGAACCGGCACACTGGCCGCTGAAATATTGCCGCAATGATCCAGGCTTACCGGGAATTTATCCGCATCCGCCTTCAGCCGCTTCGCCACCGACTGGATAATCCTTAAGTTTGCCTGATGCAGGACAAAATATTTAATATCCCCTACTCCCAGCCCGGCTTTTTCCAGAACTCTATGAATGGATGCCGGAACTGTACTCACCGCAAATTTATACACTTCCTGCCCGTCCATAGAAACATAAGAAGGGGCAAACGGATTCTCCATAAGCGGATTATTGTTCACCCTCCCCCTACAGCTTAAAACCATCCCTTTCGCTCCGTCCGAGCCCTGCTCAAAAGCTAATACCCCCCTGCTTTCCTTAGACATTTTTCCTTCTTCCGCCCCTTCAAAAGCCTGCACCACTGCCGCCCCTGCACCGTCTCCAAAAAGCACACATGTGCTCCGGTCCGTCCAATCCATGATTTTAGATAAAGTTTCCGCGCCTAAAACAAGCGCTGTTCTGTAAATACCGGTTTGCAAATAAGCATAAGCGGTATGAAGCGCATACATAAACCCGGCACATGCTGCATTGATGTCAAATGCCACAGCGTTCACTGCACCCAATTTATCCTGAACCTGGCAGGCTGCCGAAGGCGTTATATAATCCCCGGTAATCGTTCCCACAATAATCATATCTACCTCGTCTGCCTGGATACCCGCATCCTTCAATGCTCTTCTGGCGGCTTCTGAAGCCATTGATGCCGTTGTCTCTTCTTTTGCCAGATGTCTTTTCCTAATCCCGGTACGGCTGGCAATCCATTCGTCCGAAGTATCCATTATTTTTGCCAAATCGTCATTTGTAACTATCTGCTCCGGAAGACAACTGCCCGTTCCGATTATTCTTGTAAGCATTATATTTTCCTCATTCCCTATTTTTTTATCATATTCATAAAATGTCCAGAAAAGCCCAAACTGTTAAAGTCAACGCCCCTACAACACCGGCTCGAACTCTTTCATTATATCGGCCACATGCTCCAGCCGTTGCGCCCGATATGCATTAGCGCCGCAAAATACCAATCCCTGCTCCACATTACCTTCCACCGCATGAATCAACGCTTCCGTAATACAATAAGGTGTCTGGTCCGGCCTGCATGTTGCAATACAGTTATGACAGCCTTTATGGGGAATCCGTTCCTTCGCCGCACGCTTTACAAAAGAGTTTGCAAGTGCGCGCCCAGGCATACCTACCGGGCTCTTTACAATCGCAATATCCTCTTTTTGCGCCCTGATATATGTATTTTTATAAGCAGCCGAAGCATCACACTCATAAGTTGTTACAAAGCGTGTGGCCATCTGTACGCCGGATGCACCCAAAGCAAAACTTTTTTCTGCATCTTCCCTTGTATAAATCCCTCCGGCCACTATCACCGGAATATCTTTTCCGTGAGTTCCCCCGCATTCCCCGACATAATCAACGATTCTGCGAATTTCCTCTTCATAATGAAGTTACTCTATATTCTCCAGCTGCCGTGCCTGGAAACCCAGATGCCCTCCTGCCAATGGCCCTTCGATTACCACCATATCCGGCAGCCTGTCATATTTTTTCAGCCAATATTTTATAATCACCTGTACCGACTTCAGGCTGGAAACAATGGGTGCAATCATCGTCTTTGCTTTTTTCACCAATTCCGGCAGCGTCATGGGAAGCCCTGCCCCGGATATAATGATATCCGCGCCTGCTTCTGCCGCCGCTTTCACATATTCCTCATATTTTTTCGTAGCCACCATGATATTAACCCCTATCAAACCGGGCTTCCTGCTATGGCCTTCTCCCGTTTCCACCCCTCCGGTAACGTCACATTGCCACTTTCTTACGATTTCCCTCGCCTTATTAATTTCTTCTTTCACCGCCCGAAGGTTGCACCCAATGGGATTAGCATCGAACCCCTTATCCCTAAACCCAATCTGAGCCGTTGATATGATGCCGACACCACCACAGGCCGCCACAGCCCCAGCCAGGCCGGACAGGCTTACCCCGACTCCCATACCGCCCTGTACTACAGGGACAGGTACCAGATAATCGCCTATTTTCAATGGTTTTAATAAACTATTATTCATCTTTTCTTCCATTTCTGCCCAGCCTTTTTATTTGCTTTGCTCTTCTATCATTTATCAGTTCGACATTGCTGATACGATACTTCATGGTACATCACACTCAAATTCTTTGTATAAATTTCTGTACTCTGCCTCTTTATGAACCTATTGCAAAAGTAAGTTCTGCCTGCACCGCCAGCTTACCGTCCACATAAGCTTTTGCGCTTCCCACACCCACAGGCCCTTTTCTTTTCACAATTTCTGTCTCCAATATCAGTACATCCCCCGGCACTACTTTTTTCTTAAATTTTGCCGACTGAATCGCACCAAAGTATGCCGTTTTCCCTTTAAACTCCGGCTGGCTTAGCAGCGCCACCGCACCGGCCTGGGCCAGCGCTTCCACAATCAGTACTCCCGGCATCACCGGTTCTCCGGGAAAATGCCCGGCAAAATAAGGCTCATTATAGGATACGCATTTTTTTGCTACCGCCCTTACCCCCGGCTCCAGTTCTTCTATGGTATCTATCAGCAAAAAAGGCTGCCTATGCGGAATAATATCCATTATTTCCTTTGTTGTCATCAATGACATAATCAATCCTCCAAATATTTCTTCACAACCAATGTCGCATTGTGCCCGCCAAATCCCAACGAATTGGATAAAGCATAAGAAAAACTCCCGGACACCACTTCCTTGCAGTAGTCCAGATCACATTCCTCATCCGGCACCTGATATCCCACCGTAGGGTGAATATAGCCTTCTTCCAATTCCTTTACGCAAGCAACAAATTCCACTGCCCCGGCAGCGCCCAAAAGATGCCCTACCATTGATTTGGTAGAATTAATCTTTATATTTTTCGCATGTTCCCCGAACAGCTTTTTAATCGCCCTGGTCTCAAATAAATCATTATGATGGGTACTTGTTCCATGGGCATTGATATAAGTAATGTCTTCCAGTTTCAACCCGGCATCCTTAATCGCATATTCCATCGCTTTTGCCGCGCCTTCCCCGTCTTCCGCAGGCGAAGTAATATGGAAGGCATCTGCGGTACAGCCATATCCGACTACTTCCGCATATATTTTTGCCCCCCGCCTTTTTGCGTGCTCCAATTCCTCCAGAATCACTATTCCAGAACCTTCCCCCATAACGAATCCGCTCCTTTCCTTATCAAAAGGAATAGAACATCTATTCTTATCATTAGAAGAAGTTAGTGCTGTAAGGGCAGTAAAGCCTGCAATCCCAATAGGGGTAATGCTGCTTTCCGTTCCCCCTGCCACCATTACCTCGGCCTCCCCATACTGGATGGAGCGGAAGGCTTCCCCAATGGAATTGGTTCCTGTAGCACAAGCCGTTACTACATTAATGTTCTTGCCTTTCAGGCCAAACTGAATAGACACATTGCCTGCTGCCATATTACTTATCATCATGGGCACCAGCAACGGCCCAATGCGCCCTGGACCTCTTTCCAACAGCTTTTTATGCTCCCTTTCCATCGCCTGTAAAGAACCGATTCCAGAACCAACGGATACGCCCACACGGAACGGGTCTTCCTTCTCCATATCAATTCCCGCATCCCCCAGTGCTTCCTTTGTCGCTGCCACTGCATACTGGCTAAACAGTTCCATCCTCTTCGCTGCTTTAAAATCCATATAATTTTTCCCGTCAAATCCCTTTACCTCTGCGGCAATTTGACATTTATATTCCGATGCATCAAATTTGGTAATCGTATCAAACCCGATTTTCCCTTCCTTCACGCCTGCCCAAAATTCATTCACTCCCAAACCGATAGGAGTAATCGCTCCCATCCCGGTCACTACCACTCTTCTGCTCATTTTTAACCCCATTTCTGTGCGGCTTTTGCGACCCGGTATTTCCGGGGCATTACGCATATCAAGTTTGTGGATGCCGCACAGACACAAACTTGGGATTGAAAATTTCAATTTTCAATCTTA
>BLLT01000259.1 GCA_011958945.1 Lachnospiraceae bacterium
ACAGGGAAGCCGAAGGCTGAACTGTTACGCTCTGAAAATCAATTCCGTAAGATTTATTGATATATTATGTGATAAGGATTATAATAGTATTACATACGAATATAAAACAACTACAATAGTAAATCTAAGGTTGATTCTAAAGGACTATCTATAACAAGGAGGAGTTGATATGGCAGAACAGATTTTGATTCAGTTTAGGGCGGATAAAGCGTTAAAGCAAGAGGTGTCAGAAATATATGAAAGATTGGGGATGGATTTACCTACAGCTTTTCGTATGTTCATGGCCAGAAGCAAAATGGTAAAGGGGCTTCCGTTTGAAGCAAGATTGCCGGAACAAATGGTAACCCGGGCGGAAGCCAAAAATGCATTTCATGAATTGAGGAGACAGGCGGCCGATATTCCAGAAATGTCTTTGGATGAAATCAATGCTGAAATTACGGATGTACGGTCAGAAAGAAAAAGGTCATAGTTCATGGAATTTTATGCGGCAATTGATACAAATGTGCTAATATCGGCACTGCTTTCTAAAAATGAAGATTCTCCTACGGTAAAGATTTTAGAGGCTGTTTTTGATGGAAAAATTATTCCGTTATATCATAAGGATATTTTGGCCGAATATGATGAGGTGCTTCATAGAGATAAGTTTCATTTACAAGAAAAGGTAGTCCATACGGTTCTTCTGGCAATTCAGCAGTATGGAATAGAGGTATTTCCCCAATCAACAGGGATAATTTTGGCGGATATGGATGACCTTATATTCTATGAGGTTGCCGCGGAAAAGGAGAATGAAGGGGCTTATTTGGTAACTGGAAATCAAAGGCATTTTCCTATGAAAGATTTTATTGTTACTCCGGCTAAGATGATAAAAATTATTGAAAATGAAATATAGTTGAAGATAAAAAGAAGGGATAAGGATTATCAATATGAGCGTTTTATTTGTGGAATATCCGAAGTGCAGTACTTGCCAGAAGGCAAGGAAATGGCTGGAAGGGCGGGGGATTGAATTTACCAGCCGTAATATAAAGGAGGAAAAGCCAGGAAGGGAAGAACTGGTGGAATGGCATAGAAAAAGCGGCCTGGATTTGAAGCGCTTTTTTAATACCAGCGGGAATCTCTATAAGGAGATGAAATTGAAGGATAAATTGCCTCAGATGGACCAGGACGAGAAATACGATTTGCTGGCTACGGATGGCATGTTGGTAAAAAGGC
Organism: Lachnospiraceae bacterium; assembly: GCA_011958945.1. GTDB lineage: Bacteria > Bacillota > Clostridia > Lachnospirales > Lachnospiraceae > Kineothrix. The sequence continues at coordinate 1,210 of BLLT01000259.1, forward strand.
CGATTGTGGTGGCCGGGAATACAGTACTGGTAGGATTTAAGGAAGGCGAATGGGAACAAGGGCTGTAGTCTGAAAGAAAGGAAGCTTCAATAAGGCTGCCAAATAGGCAGCCTGGTATATTCTATCCGGGGTATCGATTGGACGGAGGCAGGCAGATATGACCTTTGCAGGCATAATAGGTAGTTTTGCCATTTAGCAAAGGATATTCGCCTGTCTCTTCTTTTAAAATCCGTATATCCGCATATAAAGGCAGATCCTTCAGGATGTCCTCTTTCCTGTCCGTATCGCTCAGGACTACCGTAACGGTGGGCATGGGATGAAGGTGCATGAGCAGGGTAAGAAGAAAGAAACTATGCCCGGCAGGATAATGGGAGGCCTGGACGGATAAAAAGTGAAGCTGCCGGAGGAACATCTGCTCATAGTCATCCTCCCCTGTTATCTGTGAGAGCCGCAGGAGGCAGTAAGCCATAACGGAATTCCCGCTGGGCAAGGCTCCGTCATACGTTTCTTTTGGCCTGGCAATCAGGCTTTCATTTTCTAATCCATATAAAAAATATCCCCCGTTATTTTCATCGGAAAACTGGCGCGAAGCTTCCCCGCAAATTTGTTTTGCCCGTTCCAGATAATCATGATTGCCGGTGGCCTCATAGAGCTGAAGCAAAGCCGCCGCATAATAGGCATATTCATCCAGGAAACCTTTTACGAAACGGATATGCTTCCGAAAACTGACATAAAGGGTATTTCCGTAGGCAAGATTTTTTTCGATATAGCGCTGCGCCTTTTGGGCAGAGGAAAGGTAGCCGGGGTCTCCGGTGACACGGTATAGGACTGTCAAGGCACATATCATAAGGGCATTCCAGGAGGTCAAAATTTTATCGTCCAGATGAAGCGGGAAATGGGTCTTGCGGTAGGCGTGTAAAAGTTCCTTTTCCCCTTCAAAATTATCGAGGATTTCACTTCCATGTAAAAGATTAGGAATATTTTTGCCTTCAAAGTTCCCTTGCTTTGTAATGCCGAAATGGGTGCAGAAACGCCGCCCCCTTTCTTGCCCCAAAAAACGATAGATTTCTTCTTCCTTCCAGAGATAAAATTTCCCCTCTTCCCCATCGCTGTCCGCATCCTGGGCGGAGAAGAATTCCCCTTTGCGCCCTGTTAAATCCCGGAGCACATAGGCAGCGGCCTTTTTTGCAGTATCCAGGAAAACCTCATTGCCCGATATTTTGTAAGCCGCGCAGTAAGCCAGGATGAGCAGCGCATTATCATACAGCATCTTTTCGAAATGGGGAACAAGGAAATATTTATCGGTGGAATATCTGGAAAACCCGAATCCAATATGGTCAAAAATACCGCCTCTGCGCATCTGCTCCAAAGTAAAGAATACTTGTTCCAGGATATTAGGGGTGGTGTTTATCCGGGAATAAAGCATTAGGAAAAGGAGATTATGAGGGGTGGGGAATTTGGGAGCGCTGCCGAATCCCCCGTATTGGCGATCGAAACTTTTGAAAAATGATCTCACTGCCTTTTCCGGCAGATGGATGTGGATTTCCGGGTGGGATATGCCGGCTTTTTCCTGCTTCCGGTGAAACATATCGGCATTTTTTTGTTCCCGATAGGATGCACCGGCCTTTTTCTGCTTCCCGCGGGATGCAGAGGAATTTTCCGGTTCTTTCAGATGGGCGAGAATGTCCTGGGCAGCATCCAGCAAGTCTTTCTGCTTATTTTTCCATAAATCGGCTATAGAGAGCAGGATATCATCGAATCCGGGCATGCCGTTTTTCGAAACAGGGGGAAAATAGGTGCCTGCGAAAAAGGGCTTTTTCTCAGGGGTTAAAAAAAGGCTCATCGGCCAGCCGCCGCTTCCGGTCATAACCTGACAGGCCGCCATATATACGCTGTCAATATCGGGCCGCTCTTCCCTGTCCACTTTAATGGATATGAAGCTTTGGTTTAAAATCCCGGCAATACGCTGATTTTCAAAACTCTCCCTTTCCATTACATGGCACCAATGGCAGGTGCTGTATCCAATGCTTAAAAATACCGGCTTGTTTTCCCGGACGGCTTTATCGAAGGCCTCCTGTGTCCAGGGATACCAGTTTACGGGGTTTTCGGCGTGCTGAAGCAGGTAAGGGCTGCTTTGGTCTTTCAGGTGGTTGCTCATGGGCGGACTCCTTTCCGGTACATGTTCCTTAAAATTTTTTTGCCAGAAAGTAGTTTGTACAGTTAGCTGCAATTTATGTGGAGGGGATGGGGAAAAGTATATGGAAGTTAAATAGCACATCAGGAAAGTGATACTGTTGCGATTGAAGAAAATATATTTCCAAAGAAAATAATTTCTAAGGTATAAAATGCCACCGTTTACAGATACTAGTACAAAACTTAAGCATTGTAGATGGAGGAAATGAAATGAAAGCAACAGGAATAGTAAGAAGAATTGACGACTTAGGCCGTATTGTTATACCGAAAGAGATTAGAAGGACATTGCGGATTCGGGAAAGCGATCCGCTGGAAATATTTACCGACAGGGAAGGGGAAATCATTTTAAAGAAATATTCGCCCATTGGGGAAATGAGTACCTTTGCGAAGCAGTATGCGGAAAGCCTTGCCCAGGTGTCCGGCCATACGGCGCTGATTGCGGACAGGGATCAGTTCATTGCCGTGTCCGGGGGAAGCAAGAACCTTTTGGGAAAAGGCTTAAGCGGCGAACTGGAGGATAAAATCAATAACCGGGAAACGCTGATTGCATCCAAAGGGGAACGCAGCTTTATCCAGGTTTCATCGGATGGCGGTGAGGACTTTTCCCACATAGCCATTAGCCCTATTATATGCGAAGGGGATGTCATCGGTGCGGTAGTTTTGGCAGAAGGCGATGAAAAATCGAAAATGGGGGAAGTGGAACAGAAACTGGTATTGTCGGCGGCAGGATTTTTGGGCAGGCAGATGGAGCAGTAAGGGTTTTACGAAGGGGGAGTTGGCTGTCTCGGCCAACTCCTTTTTAACCTTATAGGATTCAGGTGTCAGGCGGACATAAATTGCCGAAGACGCTTTTTACGTTGGCAATTCCGTGAAGGCAATCCATAAATCTTCATAAATATTGGCCTTTATCTTGTCCTGGAAGGTGAATGTTGTAACTTCAAATTTGTCTTCTTCTAAATGATACACATAAACGCTCTTTTTGTCAGGGTCAACAATCCAATATTCCTTTACCCCGGCATCCGCGTAAAGCTTTAACTTGCGGATATAGTCATGGCTGGCCGTGCTGGGGGATACGATTTCAATTATCCAGTCCGGCGCTCCGGTACATCCGCGGTCCGTCAGCTTTTTAGGGTCGCAGATTACGCTGATATCCGGCTCCACTATGGTTTTGTTGTCATCCTCAAACAGTTTGACGGCAAAGGGGGCGGGATAAACTCTGCAATCGCCCTTTTTGGAGCGGATATAACTACTGATGCCTAGAAACAGGAATCCCAGTATTTCCTGATGCATCCGGCTGGGGGATGCCATATCATAAAACTGCCCATCAATCAATTCCGCCCTCACATCTTCCGGTGAATTATAGTAATCTTCCTCCGTATAATGTATTAACTGTGCAAATTCCATATTTCACCCCATTTCTGCGCGGCTTTTTGCTACAGATACTCCCGATACTTATCCTCCCCCGCATCCAGGAAACAAAGCCCCACAATCCCCCGCCCCGTATGGGCGCCGATGGCACAGCCTACGGTGGAAATCAGTTTATTATTTGGCTTTAACTCATCATCCGCCAGCGCCAGAAGAAACTCCAAAGCATCGTTGTCCTCGCCATGGCAGAAAGCCAGAGTTTGATTGGAAAGTTCATATCCATTGCTTTTCGCATAATCAATCAAGGCTTTTAGGGATTTTTTACGCCCGCGTACTGTCTTTAAGACCTGTAAACTTCCAGCTTTATCCACAATAAGGATGGGCTTCATATCCAGAGTTTCAGCGATAGTGCCTTTGAATTTGGAAAGCCGGCCGCCTTTGATGAGGTACGCCAGGGTATGCACCGTAAAAACGTGGTGGATATGGGAAATAAAATAATCCGCCGCTTCGATAAGGACTTCCTTCGGGGCACCATTTTCCAGCATGGTGACCAGCTTGGATACGAGAAGCCCGAATCCGATGGAAGCGGATTTGGAATCAATGATTGTCAAATCAAAATCAGGATACTGTTCCAGCACATTTTCTTTTGCGATATGGGCCGCGTTGAACGTACCGGCGATACCCGTAGAAAAGCAAAGATAAATGATACTGTCCCCGGCCTGGGCGTAAGGGGTAAAGGCTTCCTCAAACATGGCCGGATTGATGTGGTAGGTGCGCACATCCCTCTTCGTATCATCCAATATATTGTAAAATTCTTTTGTCTGAATAGTCTTGCCGTCAAAATAGTCCGTTTCATCAATGACCACAGGAGTAGGGATTACGTGCAGCTGATGGGCTGTGATATACTCCTTAGGCAAATCGGAGGCGGAATCGGTAATTATCTTTAACATTAAAATCCTCCATTTCTGTCAGATAGTTCCTGGAAAATCCTTTGCGTTTATTCCCGCGAGCAACGAGCCAAGTG
>BLLT01000260.1 GCA_011958945.1 Lachnospiraceae bacterium
ATGTAACTCAAACTTCGCACATAGATTTTAGCTATGCACCTTGAAAATTCAATATCTGGCAGTATTTAGTTGTCAATGTTCAGTCAATTATGCCACTTGCAGCTTCGATTTTAAAAGTGCAGGTATTGCATCCATAAATGCTTTTACCAGCTCGTCGATTTTTTCATCAGATATATCTATCTGATCCACAAGCAGAGTTCTGAACATTTGAAGCAGTATTTGAAAAGCCTGTATCCATGTGATATCAGACATCTCATCAGAAAAGTATAAAAACAGTTCCCCCATAGAACGGGTATCATTAGATTCCCGGTTCTCCAGGGAAAGCATCATATATCTTGTAAAAACGATTGCTGTATGGGCAGTCATTGCATCATAAGATAGGGATCTGCATTCTTTACTTAGATTAAGATAGCTCTTGCAGACTTTAAAGAATACTTCAATATCCCAACGTTTTCCATAAATGCGGATAATCTCTTCTTCACTCAGACTCACGTCTGTGGAAATGAGACAAAGATATTCCTTTCTCTTGTTTTTGTTACGGATATAGACCACTTTGGCAGGGATGGTTTTTCCTTCCTTTACAACATCTACCATGACGGAAAGCAGATACCGGGAACGTCCACGCCGTTTCCTGTTTTTCTTGTAAATAGTTGTCAGCGGCATATCTTCGCTGTTATACCGGAAGAACATTTTAGGTGTTTTCTTTACCATTGCAATTACATCATATCCGATTTCTTTGACAGCATGAAGAGAGCTTGGAGAAGAGAACCAGCTGTCAAACAGAACGTATTTAGCCGGAATACCAGCCTTTTTAGCAGATTTTAAAAGTTCCAGCATGGCGATCGTTCCTTTCTTGACAGCAAGCATACGGCGCTTATATCCAACCGTTCTTTTATCCGTTTCCTTTGCTTCATTGATTCTGTTCTTTTTATTTTCGGTGGAGAGAAGGATACTGTTGACCGGGAGAAAAGTGCTTCCGTCTGACCAGCCTAATGTAAGCATGCGAAAACCAAATTTATAACAATGTTTTGCATGGTCATATACCTTTGCAAGAAGTTCCACTTTTTTGGAACGGTTACGTTCAAACATGGAATCGTCAATGATCAGTACGTTGACACGGTCTGCGGAATCAAGTGGAGCAATGGCATCCCTAATGATTCGGCTGGATAAAACCGTTGTGAACCGAATCCAGTTAATCTGGAGCATTTTCATAAAACGATAAACCGTATCTTTTGCAAAATCCGGTGAGTCTTTTCCAATCAGCAGGTTCATATACATACTTCTGTTTGAAAATATCAAAAGAAACAGATACTGAAAAATCAGTGCTGCAGAAATTCCCTTCTTTTTGTAGGCATTAGCAGTTTTCAATGCAGAAGAAAGATGAAACCGTGTAAAAAATCTTCTGATAGATTTCGAAATCTGGTTATCATTTTGATTGTCTTGTGTTATACTTTTATTCATAGCATGAGCCTCCGGATATATGATTGTTTCTGAACAACTCAATTATATCAAAACCAGACGGTTTCATGCTATTTTTATGTCAGTTATTATTGAATTTTCAAGGTGCATAGGTACTTATTCAAGTGCGAAGTTTGAGTTATCTTATATAAAGCGACCTCATCGATTTCCCGGTTAGCAGACACCAAATAATCCGCACCGTCTTTTGCAAAATGATATACGTTTGCGGAGCCGCAGTTCCTGTCGATATAATCCATCCCATATGCCTTTTTTTCCGGTTCATAAAAAAAGACCATCAAATCCCTTTCGGCTTTTCTATGACCCGTGATCAAAACCGGCCTTCCGCAGAGCATGCCCCCATAGATAGAATGTAAAAAATCCCTTTTCTCGCAAAACTCATAATGCAGCTTATATATGCCGTCCTGCTTTTTATAAAACCGAATCCTGTCTCCATGAAACGGTGCAATAACGGCAAGTTCCCTTTCCCCATCTCCATCCAGATCAAGAAGAACGGCATCGCCGGCCGGATCGGTGATCAGCGTTTCGATTTCCCATTCCCCTTCGGCATCTGCCGGCGGAGTAAACTGAAACACACCGTCTTCACATGATATGATCCCTGTCATGATCCCATCCTGTTCCACACGGTAATATCCGTGGTTCTTCAGCAATCCATCTTTTATTATATCCAATTTTAACGGATGCTCTTCATCAAAACCGCTCAGGTCATCCGGAAGAATGCCCGCATACACTTTGCCGCAAAAGCGCCAGTCATCTTTATATTCATGGCCCGATTTCAGCGTACATGCGATCAGGTACTTCACCCCATTGCGGACAAGAATATCGAACCTGTGTACAAACGGAAGCGGAGTCAGGGTTTTCACTCCCCACTTTCCGTCATCCTGGGGCGTTACCGCAACGATTTTCGCTTCTTTGGAATCGTTCGGGGAATAAAATTTATGCGTTGCCAGAAACTGCCCGTCCGTGCCGGGAACCTGAACCATTGTCATGACTCCGCCCGGTTCTTCCCAAATCACATCCTCCTGATTCCCCTCTTCATCAAAAAGCAAACACTTATCTGTTTTTTCGGCTGCTACCAGGAAGTGCTTTTTCCCTTTATATTCTAATGGAGCAATCGAATAACATTTGGTTAAGTCTGATATTTTTTTCTTCTCTATTGTCATGTTCCGCTTCCTCCCCCCTGCCTGTTTAATATGGCAGACAGTTTTGCATAAGTTTCTTCCAGATTTTTCCTCCAGTCTTCCCCGTCAAGATACCAGAACTCGGCAACATACCGCCGAACCCCCAGTTCCCATGCTTTTTCGATTGCAGATTCAAAATCCACATGGCCAGTCCCATAAGGTACCTCCCGGAATCTCCCCGGCAAAGTTTCTTTCAAATGCATCGATGTAAGATTTCCTTTTCCAAGATATAAATCTTCCAGGACATCTATTTTATACATCTTTGCCGCATTGGTAAGGTTTCCGATATCCGGGTATATTTTCAAATAGCTTGACCCACACAAAGTCACGTATTTCATCGCTTTTTCCACAATGTTCATAAATTCATTTTCCATGGTTTCCAAACCCAGCATAACGCCCGCTTTTTCCGCCATCTCAACAACCTTCTTCAGGTTATTAAAATATCTTTTCTTTGTCTCCTCGCTGGACGGTTCATAATACACATCGTACCCAGGTATCATCACGACACGTGCGCCAATATCCGCAGCGAGCCTTATTGCATTTACCGCTATTTCCATCCCCCTGTCCGCAAGCTTTTCATCGGAATTGCCCAATGAATATTTGGTCAGCGCACTGACACACATGCTTCGGACCGGCATATCCGCGCGGTACATATCCTGTATCAGCTCCAGCCGCTCCTCCCTGGACATGTAAATGCGGCTGATCTTCTCTTCCGACGCGTCAATGCTCATTTCCACATAATCAAATTTCGCATCCTTCGCAGCTGCCAGTTTTTCATACCAGGTTAACGCATTCGGCATTGCTTTTTCATACAATCCCAATTCATACAATTTCATCTTCGTCTCCTTATATATTTTTGCCGCATCTGATGGCTGTCACCCTGAACTTTTCCCTATCCCGGCAGCCATATCCGAATTCCGCTTTTATAAACAGGAACGAAACGGGATATTCTGGGGAGACTCAAAGCAATCTTCGAACCCTCTTCTGTGATGATAATAAAGCTTGCCCTTATCCGCCGGATAGGTATATTTCCCGCCTACCTGCCAGAAAAACGGATGAAATTTATATTCATTCCTGTCTTTCTTAAAATCATATAACAGCCGTATTTCTTCACAGTCCGCCTGAAAATTCGTCCACACATCCCAATGAATCGGAATTACGACTTTACATTGAAGGTTCTCCGCCATTCGAAGAATGTCCACGGATGTCATTTTATCCTGCATACCAATGGGATTTTCCCCAAAGGAACCAAACGCCACATCAATATCATAATCTTTTCCGTGTTTTGCAAAATAAATCGAAAAATGAGAATCCCCGGAGTGATAAATATTTCCGCCCGGTGTTTTTACCAGGTAATTCACTGCTTTCTCATCCATATCCGTCGGACAGACCCCCGCCAGTTCCTCTCTGTCCGCCTCAGTCGAATCCGTCGTCACAATACATGTTCTGTCAAAGGAATCCAGCGCCACAATTTCCAGGTCTTTTATTTTAATGGCATCCCCCGGCTTTACGGTAATGCACCTCTCCGCCGGAACCCCCCATTTTTCCCATAATTCCACCGATTTCTTCGGGCCGATAAACGGCACCGGGATTTCCTTTCCGTTCTCATCCGTTGTAGTCATCCCGCTTTGTATCACATGGGCAGCCCACTCCGCCGACATATGATCCTGATGATAATGGGTGGCAAGAACTGCATCCACCTTATGAAAAGCAAACGGGTCGATAACAAAGGGCACATTCCGCAGATTCGGCTGCATTGCCCTTCCGCCGCACATGTTTGCCATCTGATGTCCGGCTTTCATTTTTCCATCCCCATGCGTGCGCTTTCCATTCCCGCACCACAGATCAATGGTGATATTCGTATCCGCCGGAGTCTTAAACCACACGCCGGTGCATCCCAGCCACCACATGGCTACGTTTCCCGGTTCCACCACTTCGTTTTCAATATCCTCAACCAGCCATGTTCCCCATTCCGGGAAAGTGCTCTCAATCCAGCTTTGTCTTGTCATTTCACTAATTTTACTCATAATATACGCTCCGCTCTTTCGTCTTTCTATCCTTTTAACCTGATTCGATCTTACCCCGGGAGTTTTACCTCCAGCGGGTTTTCCTTTCCATTTTCAAACAAATATAAGCTTTCAAAATTGTACCGCAGCATATTCTCCACATCCGTATCCGTGTAAAACGCAGTATGAGGGGAAAGTATGACATTCGGGAAAGAGCGGAGAATTGCCATTGATCGGTTCTCAATCACATCCCCCATCCGGTTGTAATAATACAGGCCGTCTTCCTTTTCCAACACGTCCAATGCGGCTCCGCCGATCTGTTCCGTTTCCAGCCCATGGATCAGCGCCTCTGTCTCAATCATGCTTCCGCGGGCACAGTTCACCAGGATAACGCCCTTTTTCATGCGGGATATGCTTTCCGCATTTATCATATGATAGCTTTCCGGCGTTGCCGGCGTATGTATGGTGATCACGTCCGATTTTTCATAAATCTCTTCCAGCGCCACATATTCACATGGCAGGCCTTCTTTTTCGTATATGTCATATGCCAGAATCCTACATCCGAATCCGGACAGATTCCGTATGACGTTTGCGCCGATCTGTCCGGTTCCGATCACTCCCACCGTACAGGCCGATAAATCCTTTCCAATCTTCTTTCTAAGCGTATAGTCCTGCACTTCCGCGCATTTCAAAATATAGGACATATTCCGCAGGCACATCAATATCAGCATAACCGTATAGTTGGATACGCCATCCGGCGCATATTTCGTATGGCTGACACGCATGTTCAGTTCTTTTGCCTTTTTCAGGTCGATATGATCAAATCCTATCGAACGGGTCGTGATATATTTTACCCCCAGCCCGCAGAACCGCTCCAGAAGACCGGCCCCCATCTCACAGGGGGTGGTGCTGACCGCATCACACCCCTGTGCCAGATGAGCATTTTCCAATGTCGGATACTCTGCACTCCAGCCAAAATCAATTCCATATTCCTTCTTTAATTTTTCTGCAATTTCAAGTTCATCAAACTCGCGCATTGCATATATAAAAATTTTCATCTTTATAACCATGCTCCCTTTCCAAAGCCCGGAGACTTTAGTGCGAAAC
>BLLT01000261.1 GCA_011958945.1 Lachnospiraceae bacterium
GACACATTTCATTTGGACGCCCGTGTGCATAAAAAGGCTATACGTTGCCGTACAGCCTTTCTACGCTTTCCTATATGGATATCGCCCTATATTTTTACGGAGCAGGCCACCGCCAGGGAGCCCGGTCCAATATGGCAGGCAATGCTTAAGGAGAGGGGATCCGTATAAACATCGAAACCAGGAAATACTTCCAGCAGTTCCTCCTTGAAAACCGCTGCAGCCGCCTCATTGTGGGAATGGGCAATCTGCAGCCATATTTTATCTTTGTCCACCCCGCCGAAACGGTTTATCATATCGTTTTTAATGGCATTCATCATTATTGTTTTGCCCTGGCTGGTGGTTCTTGCTTTTGCAAAGGCATCTAATTTATCCCCCTGTATCTGCAGTACCGGTTTCAACTTTAATAACGTTCCCAAGGCCGCTGCCGCAGGGGTAATCCTGCCGCCCTTTTTCAAATAATATAAGGTATCCAACATAATGTAAATGCTTGAATTAAATTTGTCTTTCTCTAAAAAATCTTTAATTTCCGCCGCATTCTTCCCCTGCTCCGCCAGCTTTAAAGCATCCATAACAGACTGCCTTTGGGTCACGGAGATTCTTTGGTTATTCACCACCTGGACTTTCCCGTCATAATCCTGCGCCAGCATCATAGCGCTTTGGCAGGAGCCCGACAATCCGCTGCTCATAGGTATATGCACTATTTCATCATATTCTTTTAAAACCTTATCCCACAAGTTCATTACCGATTCCGGGGAAGGCTGGCTTGTCACCACATCATCTCCGTTGGCCAGCCGTTCATAGAATTCCTCCTGGCTTAAGCTGATGTCTTCAAAAAACGTTTCTTCATTTACCATAAAAGGCATGGGAAGTACAAAAATCCCCAATTCATCCGCCTGTCTTTGCGTAATCCCGCTGTTACTGTCTGTTATAATTCCAACTTTAGCCACTTTTCCTCATGTACTGCAAGCAAATACAGTACTCTCCTTTCCCTATTCGTTATCTTAGATAATTGCGAAACCAATAACCTATTCTTTATCTTACTGTCAGATTGTCCAAAAGTCAACCGAGTTCAGCACATTCTCCATATACTTTCCAAGCACTTCATTCTCCGGCTTCTCCAGCCCTGCATCTTCTTCCAATACTTTGTCTGCATACCCAGCCGCCGTTTTCAATACATCGGTATCCTGATAAATATCCCCTAACTTAAAATCCATCAGTCCGCTTTGCCGTATTCCAAACAAATCTCCCGGTCCGCGCAGCCTCAAATCTTCCCCGGCAATATAGAATCCGTCATTGGAATGGTTTAAAATCTCCAGCCTGTCAAAATTTTGCTTTTTGCCGGAACCATTGATAAAAATGCAGTAAGACTGGTGTTCGCCCCGTCCAACCCGCCCTCTTAGCTGATGCAGCTGTGCCAGGCCGAACCTTTCGGCATTTTCTACCATCATTACCGTAGCATTGGGTACATTAATACCCACCTCAATAACCGTAGTGGAAACCAGCACATCAATATTATGGGCTGCATATTCTTCCATAATCTTGTTTTTATCCGCCGGACGCATTTTCCCATGGAGGTAGGAAACCTGTATCCGCTCAGGCAGTATGCTTTTGAGTTTTTCCGTGTAGGATATCACATTTTCCACTCCGTCCGTCTCCCCTTCTTCCACCATGGGGCAGATCACATATACCTGATGTCCCATCCCTACTTCCTTTTCTATGAAACGGTATGCTTTCTCCCGGTACTGCGTTCCCACCACACAGTTTTTAATGGGAAGCCTGTCCGCAGGCAGTTCATCAACGAGGGAAATATCCAAATCGCCATAAAGAATCAATGCCAACGTCCTGGGGATAGGCGTGGCGCTCATAACCATCACATGTACCCCTTCCCCTTTGCCGGCCAGCCGTTCCCTTTGACGTACGCCGAACCGGTGCTGCTCATCCGTCACCACCAATGCCAACTGTTTATATTCTACCTTTTCTTGTATGAGCGCATGGGTGCCGATAATTACATTGGCTTTTCCGCTTTTTATTTCCTCATAGGTCTGCCTTTTTTCTTTGGCCGTCATAGAACCTGTCAAAAGGGCAGGGCTGAAAGGAAGGCGGTACTTTTCCGTCAGCCTGCGCATAGTTTCATAATGCTGTCCGGCCAAAACTTCTGTAGGTGCCATCATAGCCCCCTGGTAGCCGTTGGCCACGCACATTAACAGTGCCAAAAAAGCAAGAATCGTCTTCCCGGATCCCACATCCCCTTGTATCAGCCGATTCATAGCTTTCTTTCCCATAAGATCTTTTTGAATTTCCTGCCATACTTTGTTCTGGGCCCCTGTTAGGGAATAGGGCAAGGCTTCTATCAGCCGCCTGGTCGAAGCCACCTCCATCATAGGATACCCGCTCTCTAAATCCGCGCGGTGTTCTTTGCATTTGCGCAGCGCCAGCAAAAAAATAAAAAACTCATCAAAAACAAGGCGCTTCCTGGACTCCAGCATCCTCTCATAATCCGGCGGGAAGTGAATTTCCTCTATGGCCTGGCGGTAAGGTGCCAGCTGCAGTTCCTGCCTGATCCATTCCGGCAGATAGTCATTTTCAACATCACAAACAGTAAGCGCCTGTTTCACTGATTTTGCGACCATATGGTTGGTAAGGCCCGCAGTCAAAGAATATTTGGGCTGCAGGACACCCATTAATTTAAAATATTCCTCAGGCTTGTATATCTTTGCCTGCTCCATAATAAGCTTTCCGTTTTTATTTTGGGGGATGCCCCTGAAAATGTAGAAATATCCCTTTTTCAAAATATTCTTTATATAAGGGGTATTGAAATAAGTCATAAACACTTCCCCTGAAGTATCTTTGACCGTAAAGTTAAGGATGGTAAGATTTCGCACCTTTTTGGCCGTTATATTTCCCACAAGACATGCCCGGATAGAACAAAATTCCCCGGAAACTGCATCCTGAATAAGCGTTGGCTGGGAAAATGTTTCGTAATCCCGGGGATAATTATGGAGCAGTTCTTCTATATTTTGGATATTTAGTTTGGCAAACAGTTTGGCAGTTTTTTCGCCTACCCCTTTTAAGCTGGTGATGTTTTCCCTGGTGTCCATGGGATACTCCTTCCATGCGTGGTATGATTATAGTCATAGCATATGTGAAAAAGAAACCCTGCTTATACAGGCCGCATACCGGGACACGCATGAGCAGGGTTTTTATCTTTTCTGTTTTATACGTAAAGGCTTTTCTATTCCGCCGAAATAATATAGTAGTAAATCGGTTGGCCGCCATACTGCAGTTCTATATCGCATTTCGGATACCGGGCTTCTACTTTTTCCCTCAGTTCTTCTGCGGTTTCTTCCGTGACTTCCGAGCCGTAATAAATGCTTATCAGTTCTTTGTCATCTTCCATCATATCTTCGATCATACGGAAGGTGACATCCAGGAGGTCGGTACCATTGGAAAGGATGCCGCTGTCACCGATTCCCATATAGTCCCCCTGCTTGATTTCTTTATTGTCGATTACAGTATCCCTTACTGCATAGGTCACCTGGCCGGTACTCACTGATTTGATTTCTTCTATCATGGTATCGGTATTCTCCTCAACGGAAAGTTCAGGCACAAAGTTGATGACTGCCGTAATCCCCTGGGGTACGGTTTTGGTGGGGATTACTACGATTTTCTTATCCTCTGACATATGGGCTGCCTGCTCCGCTGCCAGTATGATATTTTTATTATTAGGCAGGATATATACCGTGTCCGCATTTACGTTCTCTACCGCATCCAAAACATCGGCAGTGCTGGGGTTCATCGTCTGTCCGCCTTCGATGACATAATCCACGCCCAGCCCTTTGAAAATTTCCTGTATCCCGTCTCCAGCGGATACCGCAATAAAGCCCACATCCTTTTTAGGCCCGGATCCTTCCTCTGCAGGTTCTTCTTTTTGTTTCTCTGACATTTTAAACAGTTTTTCCTGATGCTCCAATCTCATATTGTCAATTTTCATATTAGAAAGAGCGCCGTACTTTAAGGCCTTCTGTATTGCCAGGCCAGGGTCATTGGTATGTACATGTACCTTGACCACATCATCATCCGCAACTACTACGATGGAATCGCCAATGGATTCCAGATAAGCTTTAAAATCCATTTCCTGTTTGATATTGAAATTACGGCTAAGCATGATAATAAATTCTGTACAATAGCCGAATTTAATATCCATCTGTGCTTGTACATCTATATTCGATGCCATGCCCGATGGCTTATGCGCTGCGGAAATATCGGAAATTTTAAAATCCACTTCCTTGCCCAGGAAAGCTTCATAGGCGCCTTTTAACACCTGCATAAGCCCCTGTCCGCCGGAATCCACTACGCCAGCCTGTTTCAGTACCGGAAGGAGATCCGGTGTTTTTTCCAGCACCTCATCTGCATACTGGATGATTTCCTTAAAGAAAATCTCCAAATCTTCTTCCCCATTATTGGCCAGTTCCCTTGCTTTTTGTGCCCCGCCCTTGGCTACGGTAAGGATCGTGCCTTCTTTTGGTTTCATGACCGCCTTATAAGCAGTTTCCACAGCTTTCTCCAGGGCATCCGCAAGAATCCTCGTATTCAGTTTTTGATGTTCCCGCACACCTTTCGTAAATCCTCGAAACAGCTGGGAGAGGATAACGCCGGAATTCCCCCTTGCACCCCTCAAAGAGCCGGAAGAAATTGCTTTGCACAATACAGTCATATCCGGTTTTTCCATAGCGGAAACCTCTTTGGCAGCGGACATTATAGTTAAGGTCATATTGGTTCCGGTGTCGCCGTCAGGAACGGGAAATACATTTAACTCATTAATCCATTCTTTTTTCTCTTCCAAATTTTTTGCGCCAGCTAAGAACATCTTAGAAAGCATCTCAGCGTCGATTGTTTTGATCACAACAAAATTCCTCCTTAATCAATCACTCTTACACCTTCTACAAAGATGTTGATTTTCTCAATTCCAATACCGGTAAATTCTTCCACTTTATATTTTACATTACTGATTAAATTATCGGATACTGCCAATATGCTGACACCGTATGAAACGATTACATGGAAGTTGAGAATTAGCTTATTGTTATGAAGGGAAACCCTGATTCCCCTGGTCATACTGTCCATCTTTAAAAGCTTCACCAGACCGTCCTTCACATTTACACCGGCCATACCAACAATACCAAAGCATTCCATGGCAACTGATCCCGCATACTGCGCAATCACTTCATTGTCAATAGATATATTTCCCATATGGGTATCCATAGAAAAAGCCTTCATAATATCCCTCCTTAACATTATTCCTGAAAATATCCTGCTTCCAGATATACATATATGATGTATTATAACCGTTATTTGGTAAAGAAACAAGAAAATATTGAATTACAAAAAAAATTTTTCTCAAAATAATTCCATAACATGAAATTTCTGCTTGCAATATATGATTTTATCTGCTATTATACTAATGTTGCGAGTATAATTCTGAGGAGGTGCAAAAATGGCTAAATGTGATATTTGTGGTAAAGGCGTTCAGTTTGGTAACAACGTAAGCCATTCTCATAGAAAAACGAACAGAATCTGGCATGCCAATATTAAAAACGTAAAATGCAAAGTGAACGGCGGTGCTAAGAAAATGCATGTTTGTACACGTTGTTTAAGATCTGGCAAAGTGGAAAGAGCTTAATGATGAGAAACAAATTTATGTGGAACGTATAAAAAAACAGCTGGACAGGCTGTTTTTTTATATTATAGGAAATTACGCCACAGCG
>BLLT01000262.1 GCA_011958945.1 Lachnospiraceae bacterium
TGGAATTGGCCGCTGGGCCAATTCTTTTTTATAAAATTGGTTAACAGAGATGGAGGTTGCTATGAAAATAGGATTTATAGGATTAGGGAATATGGCAAAGGCGATGATTGGGGGCATGCTCCAGGAAGGGATTGTGGAGCGGGAGGATGTGGTAGGATCAGCCCGCACAGAGGAAACGCTGGAGCGAATAGAAGAAGAATTCCACATCGCCACTTTTAAGGATAACCGTCAGGTGGCAGAGGAGGCGGACGTGATTGTTCTGGCGGTGAAACCTCTTTTCCTGCATGAAGTCATCGGGGAAATCCGGGATGCGGTGACAAAAGATAAGCTGATAATCAGCATTGCAGCAGGGAAAAACATGGAATGGCTGGAAGGGGTGTTCGGGAAAAAGATCAGGCTCATCCGCTGTATGCCAAATACACCGGCTTTGGTCGGTGCAGGGTGCACTGCGGTGTGCTGCAATGATCTGGCAGGGTCGGAAGATGAAAGGTTATGCCTGGATTTGATGGAAAGCTTTGGCAAGGCCATTGTGATACCGGAACGGCTGATGGATGCAGCGGGGGCTGTAGGAGGAAGTTCCCCGGCCTTTGCGTTTCTATTCATCGAAGCTATGGCAGATGGGGCAGTAAAGGCGGGCATGCCCAGGAAACAGGCTTATGAGTTTGCGGCCAGCGCAATGATGGGAAGTGCGAAGATGGTGCTGGAGGCGGGCATGCATCCGGGGGAACTAAAAGATATGGTGTGCTCCCCGGGGGGGACAACCATCGAAGGCGTAGCCGTGCTGGAGGAAAAAGGGATGCGGGCTGCGGTAATAGAAGCCATTTCAGCCTGTGTGGAAAAATCCAAAAGGCTTTGATGTGATGGCTGCAGTTTCCATGCTTATGGGATTTCTTCCTGCATCTGGCGGTATTTGAGCCGGTATTCCCGCGGTGTGCACTGGTAGGTATCATAGAATTTATTATAAAAATAAGTAATGTTATTACATCCAACTATTTCCGCTATTTCATTAATGGTATGTTCGGAATGGATGAGCAGGAAGGTGCTTTCTGCCATTTGCTGGGAAATCTTAATTTCAATAAAAGATTTCCCGGTTTTTTCTTTCAGGTAGTTGCTCAAATAATTGGGGCTATAGCCAAAATGACTGGCAATTTCTGTCAGCGAGCAGTTTTTATAATGGGTCTCAATGTATTTTAAAATAGAAAAAAGCTGATTCTTTTTAGAGAGGCGATATTTCTCCGAGTCATACATGGTGTTGATTAATTCAATGAAAAGCGCGGCGGAGTAGGCCTGCATCAATTCATGGTAGCATTGACTGGGCGAAAAATATTCGCAAAGCAGGAACTGTATCAGAGAGTGGATCTTGAAATTTTCCTGAGTCTGAAAAATCAGATATTGGTTATGTGCGCGGTTTTTGGAAATTACGTCCAATAAAAAGCTACTGATGATTCCTTTTTGGGAAAGTTTGCTTAAAAACAGATGGTCGAAAAATTCGTGCTGGAAAATAATATTAATCACAATATCTCCGTATTCTTTATAACTGACAGCGCTATGGATGACATTGGAATCCAGGATACACAAATCCCCTTGTTTCATCGTGATTTCTTTTCCCTTTATGACAAAAGTACAACTTCCGCTGTAAATATAATTCAACTCCATATCTTTATGGAAGTGGGCTGGAATGGTGGTATAGCGGGATTCACGCACGATCCCTATGGTATCGGTTTTTAGCGTATTGCAAAAATCGAAGCAATAGTATTCTCCGGAATCAAAGGCAACCTTTTCCAGTTTGTTGTAAAAATGGCTCAGTTCCCCCTCATGTTTCAAATGCCATTGCTCGCTGTCCGTTTCCTGATAAAGGAAATCTTCTAATTCTTTAATTCCCATATTCCAAGACCTGCTTTCCATAAAATCTGTGAAAATGATAAAAATGTAATAGAACGCTGATGTTACAACTGTATTTTATTTATACTATAATAGCATTAACAGGCGCTTGGAACAATAGAAAAGTGAAAGAGAGAATATATTATAATGAAAATGGGATTTGATAAAAATTTTTTATGGGGCGGGGCAATTGCATGCTCTCAGGCAGATGGTGGATTCAGAGAAGGGAATAAAGGGATCACTACTCAGGATCTTAGATATCTGAATCCGTCATGGAATCATGAGCAAGTGGAAGAGAAGCACCATGGCAGCCCGTTTTCCAGGGAAGAGTTTGAACAGGCGCTAAAGGATATGGATGTGATATATTACCCCAACCGCAGAGGAATTGACTTTTATCACCGATATAAAGAGGATATTGCGTTATTTGCGGAAATGGGGATGAAAATATTTCGTACCTCTATTTGCTGGGCTAGAATTTTTCCCAATGGGGATGATGAAACCCCCAATCAGGAGGGGGTCAAATATTACAAGGATATGATTGCGTTTTATTAGGAAAACACACTGCCAAAGGGATTTTGTGCTTTGGCGGGGGTCAGCCCGCCTCGGCGGTGTCAGTGGTGTTGATTTCAATGTACTCGGCAATCCGGCGGAACTCGTCCGCAAACTTAAAATGAACGCTGATATTGCCGTTTTCGTAAACCTTGATATGGTCTACCAATTCAATCAGGATTTCGCGGGTCAGCTTTTCGATGTTCTGATATTTCGCAAAGGCTACCAGCGCGGGATGCTGCTGGTCAACGCCGTTTGAGAGCTCTTTCCGTTCAGCCGTCAGCCGGGCCAGCAAATCCGAGAGCCCAGCGGCCTGCCGTTCATAATCGGCTTTCATTTCCCGGTATTCCTGCTGGGTGATTTCCCCGTCTTTCCAGTCTTGATACAGTGACTGCTTATAGCGGGTGATTTTCGTCAATTCCTTTTCCTTTGCGGCTATCTGGTCGTTAAGGCGGTGGGATTGACTTTTTTTCAGTGGAGCCGCATTGATATGGGCTACTATTTCCGAATAGGAAACGGCGGTGCTCACTTGATACTGAATAGCGAACAGAACGGCGGCCTCCAGACGGTTGTGCTTGATAGAGTGCATGGTGCAGGCTGTACGGGAGCGTTTCTTGTAAGTGGAGCAGGAATAATAAACATTCTTCCCGCTCTGGCTCCGGGTCACGGCCTTGCCGCAGTCAGCGCACCTCAGAAAGCCGCTGAATAAATGGAGCTCCCGCTTTTTAGGGGCCGTCCGGGTGTCACGTTTCAGAAGTTCCTGCACCCGGTCAAAGGTTTCGTGGGTGATGATGGCCTCGTGGGTATCGGGGACGCGCACCCATTCATCCTCCGGCACAGCCTCAATCTGGTGTACCTTGTAGCTTTTCACCCGGCGGCGGCCTTGTACTAAATCCCCGGTGTAAATAGGATTTCTGAGAATATCCGTTATAATCTTGTTCCCCCACATGGGAGCGTCCGATATAGCCGGGGAGTAGGGCAGGCCCTTTAGCTTTCTGTATGCCGTGGGGCTGGGTATGCCGTGGTCGTTCAGATACATCACAATTTGAAGTTTGGCCGTACCTTGCAGGCACAGCTCGTAAATCTTCTTGACGATTTCAGCGGCTTCCGGGTCAACGATTAGCTGGTGCTTGTCTTTGGGGTCTTTTATGTAGCCGTAGGGAGCAAAAGAGCCTATGTACTGGCCGTTGCGCCGCTTGTAATCGAAAACCTGCCGGATTTTCTTTGAGGTCTGATAACAATACTGGTCGTTCATCACGTTTGTTATCGGAACGATGATGCTGTTCACGCTGTCCGGGTTCAGGTAGCTGTCCACGCCCTCGGCCAAGCTGATAAAGCGGACGCCCATCTGCACAAAAAGGTTGTCAATCAGACTGCCAGCGTCGCTGTAATTCCGGGCGAAACGGGAAAGGTCTTTCACCACAACACAGTTGATTTTCCCGCTCATCACATCCCCTAAAAGCCGCTGGAAACTTTCGCGTTCCGTATCGGTTCCCGTGTGGCCGTCATCCACATACTCGGTGTAGCTTTCAAATTCTTCCGCATGGTTGAAGTGAAAATCATTGAGAATGTCGCGCTGGTTTTTCACGCTGTTGCTATCGTCAAGCCCCCGGTTGATTTTCTGTAAATCCTCTCGGGAAAGCCGGATGTAGCCGCCCATTTTCCAGAGCCGGGCCGTATAGGTAGGGGTCAAAGTCTGCTGATACCCTCTGTTTTTTGTTCGTGCCATTGTTCCTCCTTCCCTATCACATTACACTTATATTATACCTCTGCTCGGGGCAATCAACAAGGATGTCGATGCTTTGGGACAGTTTGTCTCGAAGTAGGAACGGGCCGCAACAGCAGTTACAGCCCGCTCTTTTGCCGGATAAGAAAGGCGGTCAGCGTCTCCTGCAGGGAGGGGCCACCCTCGGCAAATTCGATTTTCACGCCCACGCCGCCCACGCTAAAGCAGTACGGATTGACGGCCCGTTTCACAAACCGGGCCAGCCGCTCCTCCCGGGGGAGGGTGCGGTCAAAGGCCATACCGCTCACGTCAGCCAGCGCATCCGCGCTCACCGCGCCGATGTTCACGCTTTTCATTTGTTCCAGCTCTTGTGCGGTCAGTTTCACGGCAAAACCTCCTTTTGCGTTTTTGGTTGGTGGGGAAACGCGAAAAGGCAGCACTCCGAAAAGTGCCGCCCTTTAGCCTGTCCTCACCTTGGGACAATTTGTCTCGAACTTGTTTGAAATGGGGAGCGCCGGGCCCGTATGTTTGGCCCGTCAAAAGACAGCGAGTAGCGGCCCGGCGTTCCCTTGTTTTGTGCGGCGGCCCCAAGCGGCAAGCGGCCAGCTTGTCCCTCGCGGATCGTGGCCGTGGGGCTGGCAGGTTCCCCACTCGCGGCGGTGGTGTTGGTCGCTCGTCCTCCCGTGGGAGAAGTCACAGCGCACCCGCCGCCCGGCTCCCCGCGTTCACCCGGGGCCGCCCGCTATTCAGTTGTGGAGAAGAAAAAACTTCCTCTCATATACCACCAGAAAAATGGAGCAAATGGAGACGGCAATCACGGATTTTTTCTCAAATATTTTTTCATCTGTGCGATGCCGCTGAGAACGGAGCGCCGCACCGCGCTCTTATCCACGCCCTCGGCCTGGGCAATCTCCCGGTAAGTCATACCGAGGATAAAGTGAGCGTCCACCCGGCGGCCCTGGGTTTCCGGCAGGCTGTTCAGCGCGTTCCACAGACGGCAGAACCGCTCCTTGAGCTCCAGAACCTCGTCCGGGGTGAGCTCGTGCAGGCAGGCGGAATACTCAATGCCGTCATCCGCATCCAAGGAATAGTACGCCTTGTTGTAGCGGGCCCGCTCGGTATAGGCCGCCTCATAGCGGACGCTGGCTCGGAGCGCCTCGGCCACATCGTCAGAAACCTCAATATATTCATCCTGGGTGTACCAGTAGTAAAAGTCGCGCAAGTTGATGATAGTCATTGTATGTACCTCCATATCGTTTTTTGTGGTTGGGTTGCCGGGAAACGATATGGAGGGCGGCGGGGAGCGGCATCCGGGGGAGCCGCCCCGCACCTTGGGACTGTTTGTCCCAAAGTGGAGCCGACAAGAAACGACAACGCCCGCACAGCGTTGTACTGTGCGGGCGCATGAAATGACGCAGTTTTTTATGTACTGGCAAATTTCGTGTTCCTGGCCGGAGTAACCCGGCGGAGGGTCTACGCTTTTTTTGACAAATTATTTATAGCAGAAACGGGAAAAGACACGGCGCTACCTCCTAAACGGTCGCCGTATCTTTCAAATAGAAAGAGCCGATAACCGCATTTTTAATTTGCGT
>BLLT01000263.1 GCA_011958945.1 Lachnospiraceae bacterium
CGTATTTGTGACATTCTCGGAATACATTTTCATAAAACTTCAGGCCTTCTTCATTTGGTTCCTTTTCATCACCCTGCGGAAAAATACGGGTCCACGCAATAGAAAGACGATATGTTTTGAAACCCATTTCCCCAAACATTGCAATATCTTCTTTGTAATGATGATACATATCAATGGCTTCCATTGCCGGATAATAATGTTCTGCATCCGGCCTCAACATTTTCCTTTTACCAAGGCACACCGGAAAGCGGTCTTTTCCATGGGGGCATACATCTACGTTGGCAAGCCCTCTTCCGCCCTCATTGTATGCCCCTTCACACTGATTTGCAGCGGTTGCGCCGCCCCACAAAAATCCCTTCGGAAAACTCATCCTATCCCTCCTTTTCTTTTTAAAGTTACCGGCCCCTGTACGCCGAACGGTTCTATCACAAGATAATGGCTGAGCGTATCCCGCACTGCAGTACCCAGAGTATTGGTAATCTCTATCGCAATTTCATTGTCGCCTTCCTTCAAAAATTCTGTGATGTCAAACGTATACGGCTTACACAAACGGACTCCTGCCGATTTTTGATTCACGAAAACTTCTGCCGTCTCATAAACTTCTCCCAAATCCAAAACGGCGCCTTTTGCTTGTTCTGCCTTCCCCATTTTCATATGCGCCGCATACCGGACTGTTCCTGCCTTATTTCCCCACCCAGGAAGCGTCTGGATACAGGAAAGGGAATGGCAGGGTATCTTTTCTTTAAATTCAGGATAGCTCATACTGTCCGAAAAGCGAATATCCCATACAGATGGCAGCGTAACATCCACCCAAAGTTCTTCCTCCGTCCGAAGTTCTTCCTTTGTCAGGACGCTCTCCCCGCCGTCAGGGCCACATTGCAGCCTTTCCTCACTTACAACCAGGACCGTAGATTCATATGGTTCCAAATCCAGCCTGATTTCCTGCGCACTCACATCCTGTACCGCCAAAACAAGCCTGTCCTGAAATCCGTCATATCGATATATATATCCCTGCTGGGATAATCTGATTTTTGTATGGACTCCTTTTCCGATATTTTCATTGAAAAGCATGTAATACCGCTTTCCTTCGCGCACATACTCTCCAACCACCAAATCCGTCTGTGGCTTTGCACATACAACAGCAGCATACGCCTCAAGCACACAACCAAGCTCCTCAAGTTTTGACACCGAACATCTGGAAATCAGTCTTTCCAATCTGTCAGAATGACCAATGTCATTGTCAGAATCGCAGATTTTCTCAGGAGCGCCTTCCACCATCCAAATTTTTATATTATTGTCACACATTTTCTCAAGTATTGTAACAAGTTCTTCCGGAAAACATTCGCCGTATGGAATCACAAGGACTTCCATTTCCTGCCCGTTGATAACATATCCATTTTCAATGATTTCTGCCCCTTTTAAATAATCAAGGCTGACGATATCAAAAGAAATCTGGTGCTCCGTCAATGCCCTGGCAGGTTTTTCTATGGGCATATACTTCCCTGCCCACTCCAATTCTGCCGGATAGAACACCCCTACTTTTGCAGGATGTTTCCCCTTCCGAAACAGCCCCGCCATACGATTGACATAATCGCAAAAGACCTTGAAATAACGGAACTGGGGATTATGCCCATGGGCATAAAAGTGGGGCGGACAGTCAAAGTCCGGGAATTCCTTCGGATTAAACGCATGAGGCACAATCCAGTTGACCCCCCGTGCAATGAGATGGTCTGCAATCCATTTCATCATTTTCAGCCCTTCATTCCAGCCATAAGCCCCAAACGCTTCGCACATGACGCGCCCTTCTTTTTTCGAATCCAGATGGGCTGCGGAAGAACCCAGCTTTGCCAGGGCATAATGATAGAATTCCCCATTGCTTCCCCCTGTGTTAAACGCATCGTGATGATAATTCATCCCCGGAACAATCTGGCCGCCAATGACATCAATTCCCGAAAAATCCATATCCTGCTGGCCTCGGAAGAAATGGCCGGTTCCGTATCCAAGGCGGGCGTGGGCTCCGTTATCTTCAATGGTATGACCCAGATACCAGACGCCCCGCCCTCTGCACCAGTCACCGATTACTTTCGTGAAATTTTCATTGTACAGACGCGTAACCACATCCATATATCGACAACGGATACCGTTTTCCTTTCCCTCTGCCGCGGTCCACAAAAGCGGAAGATATTTACTTTCAAATCCAAGTTCCCTCTCCAGCCCTTCTCTCCAGGGAAGAACCATCTGCGTTCCGATTCTGCCCTCGGTGCCTTTCATATTACCAAACCGGGGTTCATCGGAAAAGAATCCCTGTATGGTTTTTCCGAACTCTTCCTTATAATGTGCATAATGAGGTTCATACACTTCCTCAATCAAAACATGGGTTGCCTCTTTCATCAGAGGATTCAAATAATCGGCAGTGGTTTCTTCCCCGCCCTTTCTTGTGCGGTACACAACAAAAATACTATGTGCCCCCTCCAGAATATCCAATGTCAGAAGACGGTTTTCCATGTCCATATTCCCCGTTATATCTATAAAAGAATCCGATTTCAGCGAATCATTTTCTTCCGTCCTCTGGTTCAGACGCTGTGCCATGTATACGCCCAATATTTTTTCACTTTTATCCGGCTGCTCCCATGGACGTCCTTTCAGGAGACGGAAATCAATCCGTGCCCCTTTCATCGGCCCCTGCACATCATAGCGGCGCATATCCAGATACCATTTCAAATACTGAGGATAATCTTTTTTAACCCTGCCGTTGGCAAACCCCGTGGGGAAATGGGCATCATCCAGAATCCAGAGTCTCATATCCAATTCTTTTGCTTTTTTCAAGAGAAAATCCATATCTTTCCACCAGCCGTCCTTTACAAACTCCGGATGAGGCCTGGCCTCAATACATATGCCTTTTATCCCGGCTGACGCAATTTTCTCCATATACTCGCCAAGCACGCTGTGGGATTCCCCATGCTGCCAGAAAAATGGATACAACATGTTCGGCGTATCTTCTCCAGTGAGCGCTTTAAATCCTTCCATCGAAAAAACCTCCTGCATAAAATTCTTATGCTTTTTTCTCTTCACCCGCAAATATAAATGCCAGCACTGCCGCTACCGCAAAAGCTACAAGCGCACATCCGATAAATCCGTAAAAGCTGATATCAAGCCCCTCCGGATTAATCATACCCGGAATACGGAACAGCCCGTCCCCGCCCATTGCATACAGCTTTACGCCAAGCAGTCCGGCAATTGCGCCGGCAACGCCTCCGCCCAGCCATGCGCTGATGAACAGTTTGAAGTTCGGCAATGCAATGGAGTAAATCACAGGCTCTGTCACGCCGCAAAGGGCAGATGCCATGCTTCCGAATCCAACGCTTCTTTTTTCAGGGTCTTTCATTCGAAGGGCGTATCCAAGGGCAACCCCCGCCAGTGCCCACACAGTAAGGCCCAGGATTGCATTCACCGGGTCGCACCCCTGCGTTACGATGTTGTTAATCAATATTGGAATAAATGCGGCATGGAGCCCAAGCAGTACAACCATCTGCCAGAATGCCCCCAAAAGCAATCCCCCCAAAAGCGGACTAAAGCCAAATACTGCAAACACTACCGTTGACAATCCGTTGGATACGATATTCATCACCGGTCCGATTGCCAGCCAGCTTAAAGGAACCGTAATCGCCAGCACGAATGCCGGCATCAGCATTAACTGTATCATTTGAGGAATAAATTTCTTTGCAAGCTTTTCCAGTTTGCTTGCCACAAACGCTGACAGAATAACCGGGAATAAGGTGTTGGAATAAGTTGTTGCCGCAACCGGCAGACCAAGAAATTTAATCCCGCCTTCTGCCGTTACTGCCGCGACCAAATCCGGATAAACGAATGCCGCACCTATAGTTGCGGTAACATATTGGTTACAGTCAAATATTTTTCCGCAGGTAAAGCCGACAACGATAGGCATAAAGTATAAAACAGCATCCGCAGCCGCATATAACACCTGATAGGTTCCATCCGTTTTTGTCAACACACCTGCTGTTACCAAAATAATAAGGATACCTTTAATAATACCTCCTGCAATCATCGGACCAATCATAGGCATAATACATCCGGAAATCACCTTAAAGAAACGATTCCACAGGCTGCCCTGCTTCTCAATCCTGTAATCCTCCTTGTTCGGCCCATCATCGGATATCCCGGCTTCGCGTTTCACAATTTTGACTACCTCGCTGACATGCGTTCCGATAATAACCTGATACTGCCCTCCCTGATTCATAACTCCTTTTACACCTTTTATTCCGGACACTTTCCCTTTATCCGGAATGGAATCATCCTTAAGCACAAACCTGAGACGTGTCATACAGTTTGTAACATTTACAATATTTTCTTTCCCGCCGACAGCTTCTATCACTTCCTTTGACAGCTGCGTATAATCTGCCTTTGCCATTTCCTCTCCTCCTAAAATCCTTTGAATCCTTTTGAATGGAACACTGTTTTTCAAAACATGTTTTTTACTTTGTGTTATCATTATAAAGTATCCGTTTTACCTGGGAAATGACAGATTCATCAGAATTCATTGACCAAATCCACACAATTTGTTAAAGTTAAAAAAAGCAGAACTTTCTCATTTCGGAGGATACCCTTATGAATCTGGCAACCTTGGACCATTATTTACGCGAACTCTCTCCCAGCGAACAGCGCTATAAGGCCGGCCATGCCTACACCGGCTGGGATAAAATGAAACGTATCAAAATAGACGGAAGAGAATGCAGTGTTCTGAAAATAGATAATTTGAGTCCGGAATACATGGAGCAAAAACAACATATGCCGGGTTCAGGTTCTGTCATGTCTACTACACTGCCTTCCTTAAGCATTAAGCGCAATTCGCGCTTTAATCCTGTTCCTGAACATATTCACACACACATTGAAATCAATTACGTATACTCTGGCCGCTGTCTCCAGGTTGTTGACGGCCATCCCATTACTTTAGAGAAAAATCAGCTGCTCTTAATCGATACCAATTGTCCTCATTCCATCGCCGCACTGGGAGAAGATGACATTATGATCAGCGTCCTGATTAACAAAGATTTCTTAAGGGATAATGTTTTTACGCAATTTTCAAAGGACAGCGTTTTATCTCACTTTTTCATCAATGCAATCAACGAAAAAACGGACCATGACCATTTTCTGCTTTTCCACTCAGAAAACAACCGACGGATTCCTCTGTTTTTCCAGGAGCTTTTCTGTGAATGTTATGACCCTTCCGTTAATTCTTCCGATATTATTCTGCATCTATTTTACACGATAATGGCGGAATTAATCAATGTATATGAAAATGAATTTGCAAAAGATGAACGTTTCGAATACAATGTTCCAATTGTTCCCATGATTCGCTATATTGAAAAAAACTTCAGAACCTGTACGCTGGAATCTGTGGCCGATTTTTTCCATATCAGCCCCAACTATGTATCTATTCTTTTGAAAAAATATACGGACCTGACTTATATGCAGATGATTCAGATGCAGAAACTAAAATATGCGGAGAACCTGTTAAAAAGTACAGACTTTTCAATTACAGAAATTACCCATATGGCTGGGTATAAAAATGTCAGCTTCTTCTATAAAAAGTTTCAGGAGAAATATCACTGTTCTCCTGCGGATTATAGGGGAAAGCGTTGAACAGTTCAGCCCACTATTCCGCATTTTTTGTAACAGTTCAGCCTTCCGGCT
>BLLT01000264.1 GCA_011958945.1 Lachnospiraceae bacterium
GAAGATTGAAAATTGAAAATTTTCAATTCCAAGTTTGCATCTGCGCGGCATCCACAAACTTGACATGTGTAAAGCCCCGGAAATGCCAGGTCACAAAGGCTGCGCAGAAATGGAGTAAAAGATGAAAAACTTTGGAAAGAAAGAGAGAAAGGAAAAAGAAAGGGCTGCCCAAAGGCAGAAAAAAAACAAAAGGGTGGGCATCCCCTTTGCTTTATCCCTGGCGGCAGCCCTGCTCCTGGTGTTCAGCGCGGCGAGCAGCAGCCGGGCGGCCTTGACCTATTACAGCGAGAACTACTCCGCAGAACTCCAGATGTTTGACATCGGTGTCACACTGCTGGAAAACGGGAATGAGGTAAGCTGGAGGAACTATGCACGGAAAGACGATGAATGGCAGGAAGGCGGCGGCGAACTGCTTTCCCATCTGCTGGAAGGGGAAAACGGGGGGAAGGTACAGCCGGGGAGGGCCTATGAGGAAAAATTAAGCGTGCGCAACAGCGGCTCCATTGATGAATATGTCAGGGTAATCATCTACCGCTATTGGGAAGACAAGGACGGGAACCGTGTGACGGATATGCCGCCCGCACTCATTGATTTAGGCCTGTCCGGCGGTGGGTGGATAGAGGATGCCTCTGCCGGCACGGAAGAAAGGACGGTCCTGTACTATACTGGAATCGTGCCTGCCGGGCAGCAGACGCCGGCCCTTTCCGACACCCTGACTATTAAGGAAGAAACGGCCGTAATGTTAGAGGGGCATGAGGGAATCCGGTTTGTGCTGGAGGCCGAGGTAAACGCGGTGCAGACCCATAACGCAGAGGATGCGATAAAGAGTGCCTGGGGTGTGGACGCATCCATTGGGGCGGACGGCAGCCTTAGCCTGAAATAGGAACATAGCATCAGAAAGGGTATGGTTATTATGATAAAGAAAAAATTCGCATGTTTTGCCCTGACCGGGCTTGTGCTATGGAACAGTGCGGTGCCGGTGCATGCAGAGGATTATAAGGGGGGAGAAGGGTGGAAGGTGGAGTTTACGGGAAGCAGCATGGAAAGCAACTTCCAGTCCTCCGCCATCTCCGATGCAGTATATGCCCTACAGCCGGGCGACAGCATCACGCTGGGCCTGAGCCTGGTAAACAATGATTCCCAAGGCACAGATTGGTATATGACCAATGAGGTGCTCTCCAGCCTGGAAGACAGCCAAAGTGCGGCCAATGGCGGTGCATATGCTTATTGGCTGTCCTATACTGACAGCCAGGGGGAAGAGACTGTCCTGTACAGCAGTGAGAATGTAGGCGGCGAAAAAAGAAGTGCTGCCGGGGAAGGGCTTCACGAGGCAACGGATAACCTGGAGGAGTTTTTTTACCTGGACCGGCTGGAGTCGGGGAAAAGCGGCATAGTGACGCTAAAGGTAGTGCTGGACGGGGAGACGCAGGGGAATACTTATCAAAATACTTTAGCCAGCCTGCAGATGAACTTTGCAGTGGAAAAGGCGGGCACAGTGCCCGGGCCGGACGGGGGCGGCAATGGCCCCGGGGGCAGCGGGGGGCAGGATACCCCAGGTGCGCCAAACGGGGATACACCCGGGACATCCGGCCCCGGGGCTTATACCCTGCACAGCGTAAGGACCGGGGACCCATCGAACATGATTCTGTGGTCGGCGATAGCTTTAGGCAGCGGGGCGGCCATGTTAATGCTGGCAGCCTGGTATATGAAAAAGGAGAAAGGGGGCAGCAACAGTGAATAGAATCCGAAAGTTTCTGGTTTTCCTGCCGGCCTTGTGCCTGGCTCTCTGGTCTGCCGGCATCCGGTGTCATGCGGCGGAGGAATATACATATACAGTCACCTTTTATCCGGGGAACCATGGTACGTTTGCCGGAACCGGCGGGGTGTCCATAGGGGGCGGCAATGCATCCAATGTGAGCATCGGCATGGAAGGGGAGGCTATCAAGGTGCGCGGCCTGAAAAGCGGGGATATGGTCAGCCTGGATGCGGCCCTAAGCGGAACGGTGGTATTGGGGGAGGACAGCCGGTATTATGTGAAAGGAATCCGCTTAAGCGGCCGGGATAACAATACGGTGGACTCCTCCGCCTTCCGGGTGGAAGGCGACAGGGATTATGTGGTGGCCTATGGGATACGGGGGGATATGACCTCCTACGTGGTGAACTACCAGGACGAGGCAGGGAATGCCCTGGGGGAGAGCCGGAGCTATTATGGGAATGTGGGTGATAAGCCGGTGGTAGCTTTTTTATATGTGGAAGGCTATGAGCCAATGGCCTACAACCTGACCAAGACACTGGTAAGCAACGAGGCGGAGAATGTCTTTACTTTCATATACCGGCGCGCGGCGGCTGACGGCGGCGGAAATGAGCCGGGCGGCGATTCCACGGCAGGAGACGCCGGTTCAGGGGATACCGTACCGTCCGGGCCGGGGAATGGCGGACTGGCAGGAGATGCCGAGGCAGGCGCTGACGGCGCAGCAGGCGGCATAGGCGGAATCGGTAATGACGCCGGCAATGGAGGAGCAGCCGTGGGCGAAAATGCCGATGCCGGCATAGCGGACAATGGTGTCAATGGGAACAACGAGGCTAATGGCGGCCAGGCCGGGGCAGGAGGTATTGGCGGTGAAAATGTGGAACTGGGCGATGAGGAAGTTCCCCTGGATTTGATGGAACTGGATGACGAGGAGATGCCGTTGGCGGATAATGCCTTAGAAGGGATGCCGGGTATGGAGGAAGGGAGCAGGATTTTTGCCGCCTCCGCAATACTGGTGGCAGCTTCCGTAGGGGTACTTATCCTCTTTGCCTTTTGGGTGAAAAGAAATTCTAAAGAGACAACCTAAATATACTAATATCGTTAAATTGGGCTTCTATTGCGTAACGGGAATATTTAGCCGTAACAGTTCAGCCTTTTGGCTGAACCGTTACATTTAGCCGCTATCTGTATAAAATTTGAAGGAAAGCACTATTGACTTTCGCCCTTGCGCTTGCTAGAATAAAAGCACAAGGAAAGTTTATCGCTGACCGATATGTAGGATATAAATGGTCGGGTTGAAAGTTTACCGCTGATGAATATGCGGCATATAAATGGTTGGATCAAAAGCATAGTCCTTCGCCGTAAGGCGAGGGGCTTTTTCCATAAAGTATGGGAAATAGACAGCCAAGAAAGGAAGTGTTGCCATGACACCGGCATTAACGCAAGAAAAACACTATACCATTGATGATATCTATAGCCTTCCGGAAGGCAGCAGGGCTGAACTGATTGATGGGCAGATCTACTATATGGCACCCCCAAACCGCCAACATCAGACGATAGCCCGGGAATTTTTTTCTTCCATAAATTCCTATATTAAGTCAAAAGGCGATTCTTGTGAAGCTTTTTTTGCTCCTTTTGCAGTATTTTTGGACAAGGATGATAAAAATTATGTGGAGCCGGACATCAGCGTAGTATGCAATCCTGACAAGCTTACAGACAAGGGCTGTTCCGGCGCCCCAGACTGGATCACTGAAATCGTATCGTCAAGCAGCAGGCGAATGGATTATTATACAAAATTATCCCTATACCGTTCTGCCGGTGTAAGAGAATACTGGATTGTAGATCCTATGAAGCAAACCATTCTAGTTTACGACATGGAACATGATGCTGCGCCCGCTATCTACTCATTTGCCGACAGCATCAAGGTCAATATTTACGAAGACTTATGGATTGATTTCCGCGAACTGGATTTTTAGCCAGCCATGAACAAAGGGCCGGACAGCCCTGCAAACTCTTCTGTCCGGTTCATCCACATTTATACAAGATATAAACCATTTTTCTCGCGTTTACGATTCATATTTCTTATAAAATAGTTGCTAAATATAGTTTTGTCGCCAACTTCACGTAAACGGATAGTTCTATTTCGTCAATTCTCTCTTGATATATTTCAAGCGTCATTCTCATTACAATCACCCTTTAAAAGTACATCTCTCACATATTCAATTCTTCCACTAACTCTTCTAGGAGAATTGCTTGCATGTGTTGTTGTGTGTTTCTTAAATTCTTCCGAACC
The DNA here is from genome assembly GCA_011958945.1 of Lachnospiraceae bacterium. Lineage (GTDB taxonomy): Bacteria > Bacillota > Clostridia > Lachnospirales > Lachnospiraceae > Kineothrix. Next base: position 4,044 of record BLLT01000264.1, read on the forward strand.
CAACCATTCCATTGCAAAACCATATGGGAAATATTTTTCAACAAAATTAAGCATGTTTCTAAATTCTTTTTCATACGCGTCTTTGTCAAATTCTTTTTCTTTTCCCTGTACGAAATCATTTAAGAAATCATCTACAACATGCTGAAAATTCTGATAGTTATTCAAATACGCAAAAAATCTAACTATCAATTCTGAATCTTCATATCTATTTTTCATTGTATCACTAATCGGACATAATTTATTAAACTGTTCGTCCTTAGCACATTTTTCAACAAATTTCATAAATGCTCCCGCATAAGAACCTCGTCTAATTTCACTGGGAATAGCATGAGTACCACCCGTATTAATTCTATTAAAAATATCTTGTCTGGTTTCAATAGTGGTGGTATCAGCTAAAACAATTATTCTTACACATACAACACTTTTCGTATGCACGCTCCTTGTTTGGAGTTGCTGCCATTTTGTTCACCTTGTACTATACCTTAATATATCGTGATGCCCTCGATTCGCCGATTCGTTTTATTGCACCGCTTTTCACCATAGCGCCAAGAACAGCTTCAACGGTAGTTGGACTTACATCAGGAAGAATCTTGCATATCTCCGCTTTGGAAAGCGGCGTTAGACTATTTAATATCGTAGCCTCAACACGGGCTTTCTTTGTAATCTTTTTTCCGTGAACAACGGCGAAACGTTTATCAAGTTCCTTATAGCACATATAAAGCATAGATAAAAAGTTTTCGATAAAAGGGAAATAACTGTTTTCACCAGATTCCCAACCATCTGAAGATTGACGGAGAGATTCATAATAATATGCTTTGTATTTATTGATCTGTTCTTCAAAGGACACATATTTTCCTGCATCAAACCCATTTTTATATAAAAGCAACAGAGAAAGCAGGCGTGACATTCTGCCATTGCCGTCTCGGAATGGGTGTACGCAAAGAAAGTCCAAAATAATACAGGGAATCAACAAAAGCTGATTCACATTTGCATCGCTGCAAGCCTCCATATATGCAAGTTCTAGTTGTTCCATTGCTTTCGGTGTTTCGGCTGCGGGAGTAGGGCGGAAACGAACTTGTCTATTGCCGTCAGAGCCTATCTCTAAAATTACATTGTCATCAGTTTTGTACTGGCCGCCGTATTCATATCCAGCAAAAGACATCATCATTTCGTGCAAACGCAGAATATCACGATTTCTGAAATCGATATGTTCGAAGCCTAAATGAATTTCATTCAATGCGTCCCTATAACCTGCGATTTCTGCTTCGTTATGATTAAGAGGGGCACTATTTTGATTTACAATGGCAGCGATACGTTCGTCGCTTGTAACGATTCCTTCAATAGCATTAGAACTTTTAATAGATTGTACCTTTGCAACAGCTTCAAGTTCAGTAAAAATCTGCTTGTATTCGTCTTTTCGTACACCTGCCATGGTCTTCAGAGAAGATATGTTTGCAGTTAAGTTTACAAGATTCGCAGGTAACAAGCCGTTATTTAAAAAAGAATAATCAAATTTTCTCATATAATCCCATCCTTTCTGCATATAATTGTACTATGTTATATGTAGAAAAACAAGACACCGGACATATTTTCTGCATATAAATTACCTCAAAAATATGCATGGAACTCTAAACTT
>BLLT01000265.1 GCA_011958945.1 Lachnospiraceae bacterium
ATGTCATTTAGTTGACGATGGCGGACGCCGTGAGGGAAATAAAATGCTCCGTTGCCACGCTCCCGCTCCAAAAAGAGCGCAGCGGGCACTAAGGCTGCAAAAGCAACGCAGAAATGCACATCAGAAATGGGAATATTTATGAAAAATATGCAAACAAACAGAAACAGCGCCCCAAAGAACTTTCCTCTCCAACGCGCTGTCCTATTACACAAAACCAAATCGAATATTTAAGGCTTTTGGACAGCCATGTTCCGGCCGCCCAAAATTTTACCCATTAATTTGTGGGAATAACTCTTTCACCGCAGGGTAAATCTTCGCAAACCTACGATATTTTTCTTCATATTTAGCCGCCAATTCCGCTTCCGGCTCCACTGTGTCCACAATCTTTACCAGTTTTTGCGCCGCCTCTTCCACGCTGCCATATTCCCCGCATCCCACTGCCGCCAGCATAGCGCCGCCATATCCGGGCCCTTCTTCGCTTTCGATGCTGTCAATCTTAATATTCAGCACATTGGCAATAATTTTTTTCCAAAGCGGGCTCTTGGCGCCGCCGCCGCATATCTTGGAACGTTCTATCTTAATGCCCAAAGACTTGGCCACCTCAAAAGAATCCCTGATGGCAAAAGCCACCCCTTCCAGCACCGCCTGAGTCATGTCCGCCCTGGTGGTATCCATGGTCAGGCCGATAAATGTTCCCCTGGCCAAAGGGTCGTTTAACGGGGAGCGCTCGCCCATCAGATAAGGCAGAAAATACACATTATTTTCTCCCAGCTTCTGGATAGCCGCCTGCTCTTTTCCGTATTCCTCCGTACCGATAATATCATCCATCCACCATTTGTTGCAGGAAGCAGCGCTGAGCATGCATCCCATCAGGTGGAAATGGCCGTCCGCATGGGCAAATGCATGAAGGGCATTATTTTTATCCACACCGAATTTATCACTGGAAATAAAGATTGTGCCCGAGGTTCCCAGGGAAATATTGCACATACCATCCCCTACCGTTCCGGTTCCCACAGCAGCAGCAGCGTTATCCCCTGCGCCGGCAATCACCTTTACGCTTTCCGGAAGTCCCAGTTCTTTGGCCACTTCCGGCTTCAAAGTACCTACCACATCGGCGCTTTCGTAAATGCCCGCCAGCTGCTCTTCGCACACCCCGCAGATTTCCATCATCTCTTTGGACCAGCACTTATGCTCCACATCGAACAGCAGCATGCCGGATGCATCGGACACATCCGTACAGAATGTGCCGGACAGCATATAAGCGATATAATCCTTGGGAAGCATGATTTTCTTTATCCTGGCAAAATTTTCCGGCTCATTTTCCTTTACCCAAAGAATTTTAGGAGCCGTAAAACCGGCAAAAGCAATATTTGCCGTATACTCCGATAATTTATCCTTGCCAATGACCTGGTTCAGGTAATCCGTTTCTTTTGTGGTTCTGCCGTCATTCCAGAGGATCGCAGGACGTATCACCTGATCATTTTCATCCAAAATTACCAGCCCATGCATCTGTCCCCCGAAGCTGATACCCGCAATCTGTTCTTTCTCACAATCCGCCGTTAATTCCTTCAGGCCTTCTACCACTGCTTTCCACCAGTCTTCCGGGTTCTGCTGCGACCAGCCCGGATGGGGGAAAAAGAGTGGGTACTCCTTTGATACAATATTTTCGATTTTACCGTCAGCCGCCATTAACAGAAGTTTCACCGCTGAGGTTCCTAAATCTACACCGATATATAACATGCCGCTATCTTTCCTTTCTTTAATTGCAAGTGCTGCCCCATTATCAGGGCAGCACATACTTACTCAACCACTCATTTATCATCCTTTATGCAAACGGGTTTTCCGTAGGATACCTTACCCCCTTAGGCTGGTTGTACCCGATTTCCTCTACCGGAACACCGATATACTTGAAGATTTCGTACAGCGATTTGCCGAAATGGCCAAAAGCTACCGCGCCGTGATGAGGATAATTGCCTTCAATCAATACATGGCGGTAGAAGCGCCCCATCTCAGGAATCGCGAATACACCTACCCCGCCAAAGGATTTCGTTGCCACGGGAAGAACCTCGCCATGGGCAATATAGGCGCGCAGTTTGTTGTCTGCTGTGCTCTGGATGCGGTAGAAAGTAATGTCGCCCGGCATAATATCTCCTTCCAGCGTTCCCTGGGTCACTTCTTCCGGCAGATTCCTTGCCATAATCATCTGATATTTCATGGAACAGGAGGACAGTTTCCTGGAGCATGTATTCCCGCAATGGAAGCCCATAAATGTATCTTTGTGTGTATAGTCGAATTTATCTTTGATACTCTCTTCATACATATCGGCAGGAACGGAGTTATTAATATCCAGCAAAGTAACCGCATCCTGGCTCACGCAGGCACCGATAAACTCGCTGAGGGCACCGTAAATATCCACTTCACAGGATACCGGAATTCCCATTCCCGTCAGACGGCTGTTCACGTAACAGGGCACAAAACCGAACTGGGTCTGGAATGCAGGCCAGCATTTCCCGGCGATAGCTACGTATTTTCTATATCCTCTGTGCTCTTCAATCCAGTCTAAAAGGGTCAGTTCATACTGTGCCAGCTTAGGCAGGATTTCGGGCTTCATATTGCCTTCTCCCAATTCCGCTTCCATATCCTTTACCACATCCGGAATCCGGGAATCATTGTCATGTTTGTGGAATGCTTCGAACAAATCCAGTTCCGAATTCTCTTCGATTTCCACCCCTAAATTATACAGCTGCTTAATGGGCGCATTGCATGCCAGGAAGTTAAGCGGCCTGGGGCCGAAAGAAATAATCTTTAAGTCAGACAAGCCAATAATCCCTCTCGCTACCGGAACGAACTCGTGAATCATATCCGCACATTCCTGTGCCGTTCCTACCGGATATTCCGGGATATAGGCCTTGATATTGCGCAGCTTTAAGTTATAGCTTGCATTCAGCATACCGCAGTAAGCATCGCCCCTGCCGCCTACCAGGTTATCCCCGCTTTCTTCTGCCGCCGCCACGAACATAGCCGGGCCATCGAAATGTTTCGCCAACAGAGTTTCGGAAATTTCCGGCCCAAAGTTGCCCAGATAAACAACGATAGCGTTACATCCTGCTTTCTTCACATCCTCCAATGCCTGTACCATATGTATTTCGCTTTCCACGATACAGATAGGGCATTCGTAAATATCATCCTTGCCATATTTGTCTTCATACGCTTTTATCAGCGCTTTCCTTCTGTTCACGGAAAGGCTTTCCGGGAAACAGTCGCGGCTTACCGCCACAATACCGATTTTTACTTTGGGTAAATTCTCAAACATACTTTCATCCTCCTATTTTAGTTCCATAAGTTTCAAATTTTAAATTGTTATGTTTTCGCCTTTAATACCGATAAATGCGCCCTCTATTCCGGCTTCTTCGTGTGCAATCAGCCATTTGTTTTTGGCTGTCAGCAGTTTATCCTCCGGTTGGGTTCCCCTTTCTTCCGTAAGTTCTACGTTTGTTCCTTTCGGAAGGATGACCACATTGCGGAAAGGTTTGCCATCCACGCTGCAAGGCGCATAATGAAGCGTGGTTGCATACATTTCGTAAACCGTTCCCTTAGGTACTAAAAAAGCCTCTATCAGGGAAGAATCATAGCTAAAATCTTCCCCCACATCCTGCTGCTTTCCTAAGAGCAAAATTAAATCGGACGATGCAACGCCAATTTCCGAACACCTGTGATATTCCACCGCATTCAGTTTATTGTTCGTTCCGTTGCAGTATCCTATCTGCATATCCAATTCCCCAAAAAAGCTGTTTTTCACATCTTTTGCCACCGGCAGGTTCTCCAGCTTCTCGATAGAAGGGTAATATACCACCGCGTCCGCCGGAGCTTCCATCTCCTGCATGGCCTCTACCAGGCTGGCCGCGTCAAATTCAGGGAATACCCGGCCATATGCCTTAAAAGAATCGTCATTTACTGATTGAATCTTCACTGCTTCCGCTTCCTCCTTTTCCATCTTTATCTGTAATATATTATAGGACTGTTTTTTGCTCTTTTCAACCAAAAACTTATCTATTTTGTAGCACTTTTTTGTCCTTATCGAAAACTATTCCTGCCCCACTTCGTTCAAAACCCCAATGAAAACGGGAATATCCGTCCGCTCCTCCACAATGGCATAAAGAAAGGGCCTCTTTAAATAGACATAGAAAATTTCCATCTCAGGCTCATCCGCTGCCCCCGCTACCGCTTCTTCCACGGTCGCCGCTGCCGCTTCCGTTCCCAGTTCCCCCACGGAAATATCGGTCTTGTGAATTATCCTGCTGATGTAGATATTTTTCCCAGGGCTGGTACCTATCCCCTGAAACTGCGCCGTTTTCACATCAAATGCGTTCTCCATTCCCAGCCCGGCCAGCATATCCTCCAATTCCGCTTCGTAGTCCGCATGGAACTTGGGCATGCCGGTCTCCACAATCACTTCCGTTTGAGCCTGCGCCAAAAGACGGCGGAAATATTCCCCATCCATTTTTTCTATGCATTCTTCCAGGCTTATCCCCTCCTTTGGCAGCAGCGCCACGAACCGATACCCTTCCTTATAAGGTTTTATAAAACCGGTTATATTTTCATCCTCTATATAAGTTCTTTCCGTGGAATACATAAAAGGCACGTTCTCCTGAACCCCTTCCCCATTGGTAAAGAAACTGTCGCTCACCTGGTAAGGCTCATAAATCCATTTCCAATCGGCATCAAATACAGCCGTATTCACCAGATACATCACCGCATCTTCCTCCATGCCGTCCAATAGGTTCTTGATCTTTCCATCCGTCTTTTCTTCCGTCCAGGCATTTATGCTTTGCAGCGTATTCTTATTGAAAGGGGCCTTATAAATATCCGCATTATAGTAGAGGGCATTTTTGCGCAGGAAGTCATCCTCTACTTTTAGCTGCTGCCCATCTTCGTTAAACCAGATTGCATTGGCCAGTTTCAAGCTGGCCGCATCCGTGTCCGTCAGCCCATCCATCCATTTTTTCAAATTATCATTCAGGCTGTCCGGTTCCTGATTTTTCGCCATTACGGACATCATCTGGGAAAGGGTATCCCCCTGAGCCCCATTGGCTGTCATAGACAGAACCGCCAATACCGACACCGGCGATATCATTACATTGCCCCCTTCCCCCTCTTTCACATTCTCTTTCAAAAGGGAAATGGCAAAATCAGTAGTATCCATGCAAAAAGCTTCCGCAGGCTGTTCTTCTTCCGTCTGCTGCCCTCCCCCTTCGACTTCATCCATTCCCTCCATCCTCCCCTTTTCCTGCTCCAATCCCATTTCCTTTTCCTCCCATTGCCGCATTAAATCTACACATTCTTCCTGTTGATTTTCGCTTGCTGGCTGCCCCCCGCTGCCCATTTCCCCTTGCCGCCCTGCATTTCCCCCTGCACAGCTGCAGGCAAAGACCATAACACATATACCAATTAAGGCAACTACCAACAATCTTTTCCCATTTTTCATTTCATCCCTCTCTTTCCCACCAATGTGCTGACTATTCTTTGCTTTATTATAGCATGGGATGGTACAAAGAGAATATCCTTAATTTTACTTATAAAAAATTCAGCGTAATAGTAAGGCTGCAGGCTAAATAAGAATGCTTCGCAGTAACAGTTCATCCTTCGGCTTCCCTGTTACGGAATCTGCCCATT
>BLLT01000266.1 GCA_011958945.1 Lachnospiraceae bacterium
CAGTTCTTCGGCCCTCAGGCTGCGCTCCTGCTTCTTCGCTTCCCATTCCTCATTGGAAAGTGCAATGATTACATCCAGGCGTTTTTGTACCCGCTCCAATTCCTCCTTTGCCGCTTCCATCTTGATCAGCACATCCCGCAAATCGATTGCAGCCTTAAAGGATAAAGTGAAGTCCGCTACGATATATATGGTCAGCACAAAGGTTACCACCGAAAGTACCCCTTCCGGTATGGCAAACACCAGCCCCTCCACCGGCTTATGCACCACCCTCGTCATAAGTATGGTCAACCCGCCCCATGCCAATGTGGAACTTAGGCAGATTTGCCCCTGGAAATTGAACTTTTGGTTCGAGTAATCCCAGTACCTCACCTTAAACAGGGCTTCCATCACTACCCCCGTCACATATTCCAGGGCTGTTGCCCCTATACACCCGGCGATGTAAGTTAACAACAGATTATGCTGGAAAGGCATGGATACCAGCAGCATCATCACTGCCCCGCTCCCATATAAAGGCAAAAAGGGACCCCGTATAAACCCCCGGTTCACCGGCTGCCTTTTTTTTAATGAAACATAGGATGATTCAAAACACCATCCGAAAAAGCAATAGAAATAAAAGAAAAATAACCATTGTGCCATTGTATATGAGTACATAGCCGTCTCCTGTTACCTATTTTAATATATCCCCACAGATACGCTCCACTTTCCCTTCTTCGTCTCATGGTCCGCCCCATAGTATACGAAACGGCCATAGCCGCGGACGGAAACGATGTCGCCTTTTTTTATCGCATAACTATTGTTTTCATTTTGCCTGCCATTCACGTATATCTTTTTTTCCCTGAAAAGTTCTAAACTTTGATTCCGGGATAAGTGATAAATCTTGGCAACCAGCCCATCAACCCGCTCCGAAGCCACCGTAAGCCGCATTTCCTCCGGCTCTTTGACCGGGAGTTCTTTCTTAGCATCCGCCAGACTGCATTTCACATTGGTGTGCTTTACTTTACTCAAATTGTCCATAATATAAGATGCTATTTTTTCCGTGCAGAATACATAAGCGGACTTCCCTTCTATAAAAATATCCCCCAGATTGCTTCTGTCAATCCCCAGGTTCATCAGCGAGCCAAGAAAATCCCTATGGGTCATTGCATCGGCAAACTTTTCCATCAAAGGCTTTATCGCTAAGCAGGATATGGGGAATTCCTCTTCATAGCCAACGCTTTCCAAGCTTCCAAAACGCAGCATCTGCCTCTCGCAGCCTTCCCTGCCCCCGCTTAGTTCATAATCATTCCCCCTATCCTCCGCCGGCATCCTGTAAAATGCATCCAGTTCCGCCATGCTTAAAAAATTGGTATAGGTATAAATATTATGTTCATAAGATTTCCTTGAAAGTTCCGCCAGCCGCTTTTGCAGCTGCACCAACTCCTTTTCACTTTCCGCCGCCATATCCATTCCCTTTTCCATATATTATATAAAACTGATGATTTCCTCTTCCGGCGCCTGGGCAAACTCCACACTGACAGCATGCAATACCGGCCCTTCCTCCTGGTAATCTTCGAAATATTCCTTCTTCACCACTGCGGTCACTTTTACCCACTGCTTGTCCTCTAAGGAATCACACTGCTCATAAGCGCAGGCAAAGCCAAGAAATGCCATATCCTCCGCACAGCAGGTCATAGCCATTCTCCCCGGCACAAAATACCCTTTGGGAAAACTCCGCGGCTTCACCACCATTGCCGTAAAGCTCACTTTCTTCCCCTCGTACCTTTCCAGATGGTCCAGGGAGTCCAGATACCAGATGCCATAACCCTGATTGTCCAGTTCTATCACTTCGTCCTCCAGATTATAAGGAAGATCCTCTTCCATAATTTCATCAATCTCCCCTTCTGCAGTTTCAAAAACAATATCCGCCTTCTGGTTAATGGCTTTTATATTCCTTTTATAATTATTTAAATCTTCAATACCGTCGCAGCGGTTAAAAATAATCAGTTCCGACTTCCTCACCATTTCTGCCAGGAAAGTTTTCATATTATTGAAGTACATGGGAAATGTGGAAGCATCAATCGTCGTAATCTGCTGCTCCACCGACCAGTGCCACGGCAGCTTCATATTTTTAAAATTCCACATGCCGTTATACTCTATAATAATACGTTCCGGCTTGTGCTTTTTCTCCAGTTCTATCAAATGGGATGGGGTAAAATCTTCCTCATCCTCAATCAGTTCCAGTTCTGTCCGGCTGGCTTTCAGCAAAATATCATCATACTCCACTTCCCCTTCTTCACAGAGAATCAAAAGTGTCTTTCCCTTTACTTGAAAATATGGCTGCCCTAAGGTATAGGAAATAAACTCCGTCTTGCCGCTTTCTAAAAATCCATTAATAATATAAACCGGTTTCATCGATAACCTCCGTCTTATTTCCCTTTCTCAAACAGTTTTTGCAGCTTATCTTCCGCAAGCTTTGATCCTATTACACATATCTTTCCCGTTACATCCGGCTTCCCTTCCCTGATGTCGCACTCGCCCGGCACATAGTCGAAATAAACCCAGGCTCCGCTCCCCGCAGGAACCATTCCCTTCGCACGAAGTACAAAACCATACTCATCCTCACGCCCCAGTTCCTCCATCAGCTTTCCGATCTCTTCCGCTGTATATGAAGCAGGAGTCTCTATCCCCCAGCTGGTAAACACCTCGTCTGCATGGTGATGGTGATGCCCTTCATGTTCATGCCCGCCATGCTCCCCGGAATGATGATGGTGATGGCCATAGCAGCATTCTTCTCCGTCATGACCATGGTGATGTTCGTGGCCGCAGCCTTCCTCATCGTGATGGTGGCCATGGCAGCATTCTTCTCCGTCATGGTCATGGTGGTGTTCGTGGCCGCAGCCTTCCTCATTATGATGGTGGCCATGGCAGCCGCACGTACAGTCCGGGCCATGATCATGGTGATGTTCCCCTTCTTCCTGCCGGTGTTTCCTGCGCACCTCTTCCATCAGCTCAGCTTCCAAATCCTTCGCCCCTTCGATAGTTTCCAGGATATCCTTCCCGTCCAATTCATCCCAAGGTGTCGTTACAATCGTTGCTTTCGAATTATGCTCCCTTATCATATCCACGCAGGCTGCCAACTTCTCCTCGCTGATTTTTCCTGTCCGGCTCAAAATGATTGTTCCTGCATTTTCTATCTGGTTAATAAAAAACTCCCCGAAATTCTTGATATACATCTTGCATTTCATGGCATCCACTACTGCCACCGCACTGTTCAGTTCCACCTCTGCATCCGACACTACGTCCTGCACCGCCTTCATCACATCCGAAAGCTTCCCTACTCCGGAAGGCTCTATCAAAATCCTTTCCGGAGCATATGTCTCCAATACTTCTTTTAAGGAAGTGCCGAAATCCCCTACCAATGAACAGCAGATACAGCCGGAGTTCATTTCCTTGATTTCAATCCCCGCTTCCTTTAAAAATCCGCCGTCAATGCCGATTTCACCAAATTCATTTTCTATCAATACCACTTTCGTATCTGCCAAAGCCTCCTTCAAAAGCTTTTTTATCAATGTAGTTTTCCCGGCTCCCAAAAAACCGGATACAATATCAATCTTTGTCATTTCGATAATGCGCTCCTTTCTATGCCATTTATACTTGTACCATTTCAAACATGCCGCTACCGGCGGCACAAACCTTACTCTTAATGTATTTTGCGCTTGTTTTTCTATAATGTCAAGTTTATATACACGATGACGGCAGCCCTGAACTCTGATTTTAGCCTGTGCCAAATGCAAAGAGCAGGAGATTAGTTCTCTTGCTCTTTCAGCCTATCATTTTTAGTGTTAGTTGTATCATAATATTATTCTGAGAAATCATCCTTAAAATAAGGTAATTTCAGGAAATCCAACCTGGCAGACATAACAGATGAAGAAACATCAAATATCTTGGCCAATTCAGTTAGAGAAGGAACTATCATCTTGTCATAATAGGTAATAAGCGGAGCACTGGGTATGAGCAGCTGCCCCGCAAAGACATTTGCCCGCTCTTCCTTTTTAATATCCTCATCGGATAGATTCATACATGGCCCAAGCCGAAACTCAATATGGGAACTTTCATCATTAGGGCAGTCTAAGCAACAATGTGCCAGTTCGTGGGCTATTGTAAACTTTTTCCTATGTAATGATTCGTTCTTTTTATAAAATATAGCTAAGTTATTCCCATTGGAAAATGCTGCTCCCAGAATAGAACCTGCATCCGCTTCCATTAAATGTTCTATCTCTGAAAAGTCCTTTGCAATAGTAGAAATTCCTATATTCTCTAATAATTTTGAAATATCAACAGGCGGTTTCTGTGATACGTCATACTCTGCCAATAGGTCATATGGAGTTTTATTTCTTATTTTTCTTAAAATAGTACACATGTACTCACCACCTTGGTAATATACCCTTTTTCTTGTTGTATTATAAACTATAATATTGCCCATAACTGTCACCTTGCGATGTTTATTCTGCCAATGCACTTTGTCACACTTTTCATTAACCGGCACACTAACATCATATTACCAGATTATAACCAATAAAAACACAATATCATTGATTCAATCATCGCAGAGATTAAAAACTACGGGTATTCTGCTTCATTTTCAGGTTCTTCTTTCTTTACATTTCCTAATATATTCTCAATGCTCATTCTTATATCCTTTTTTAAATTGTACCATAATTTACCAGAAAGTTAAATCCTTTTTATCGTATTATAAGCTAACATTATGAACATAAAAAAAGAAACTTGAGGAATTAACGGAAATGGTGGATGAGGATAAAAACTCTCAATGACGTTGAGAGTTTTTCAAAAGCCAGGGGGCACCTTCTGAAACATGGCTGAAATGCCGTAAGAAGCTAATGACAAACATCACGTTCCAGGACGGACGAAATGCCCGGAACACTTGGTTAGCCGGAAAAATCAAATGCGGAAATTGCGGCTATGCCTTGAAAGTTACCCGCAACCCTTCCGGCTATGAATACCTCCGGTGCAATAAACGCTGCGACCATAAGGGCTGTCCGGGGTGCGGCACTCTCCGCAAAGCAGAATTTGAGCAATTCATCGATTCCACACAAAAAAAGAAGATATAAGCAGTAAAATCTCTTTCTCCTCATATTGAATTAGACCCCTTTTTCATGTATAATCTACCCATAGAAAGAAATACTTTTTTATAGACTCTGATTATGTTTAGATGCAACCGTATCCATGCTCGAAGCAATGCCGGAAGATGCGAGGATTAAAGTCATGCAATTCACCCAAAAACTATTCACATCCAGAAAACCCTCAAATCCATTCATCCTGGTCAGCCAGGAACAGATCCTTTCTGACCTTGCCGAATCACGCCAGCAAATTTCCGATGGCAAAGGCCTTGACACGGAAGACGCTCTGAAAACGATGGGTAAACAGCATGGATTCATTTAACGTAAGCTTTACCGAATAGAAGGCACAACCGCTTATGTGGATGCCATATACCACCAGTTCCAAGATTATGAAAATACTTTTGCAGACGAATTAGACCAATAAAACCTAAAACCGGAATAGGAATATACCCCTTTCCGTTTTTTTGCATTATTTCTTATCCGATTCCCCTTTACTCATATGCAATCTTCAAAAGTTCCTCCGGGGTGCTGATTCCTGCTTTT
>BLLT01000267.1 GCA_011958945.1 Lachnospiraceae bacterium
TTCGTATGTGGATTTAGAATATGACGAGATAAATAAAAACCTAACTCTTTTAGACTTAGGTTTGAATCAGGTATTACAGGAAGTACCAGTTGAAAGTACGGAAACTATCGACGCATATCAAAAAATTAAAGACGGTTATGCAATAGTCAAATCAACATTTGAAGAAGATGTAGATAATGCAAAACAGGTAAATGGAATTATAATAAGTAAAGGTTCATCTGATTATAAAACTTCCTATGAATTTATTTCATACGATGAAAAATTGCAGGAAAAGAATGTAATTGACTTGAAAAGTATGATTTCAGAGGAACTGATGACAGAAATTCAAGAGAGTCAGCCAGAACCTAAGATTGATCCTTTAGGTCATCATATTGCATGGAGTACAATAAATGGAATATATGTCCTTAATGTTGAAAGTGGAGAACAAAAAGTTCATGAAATTGAAGAGGATGGTTTCTCTGGATATGAGATTGCTTTTATTGATGAAAATAAGGTAGGATTTTATCAACAGAAAGGAGAAACGACAGTAACTACAAGATATGGATATTGGGATTTGAGTACTGATCAGATAGTTTATGAAGAAGAGGACGATTATAGTCCAAGTCAAATTCGTGTGTCGGGAGAGTGTCTTGTGCTAAATGATAGTGAAGATCCGGCAACACATAGTTCAAGTGGAAAGGTAGTTATATATGATTGCCAAAAGAATCAATCTAACGTATTTCTTGTGGACAATACAGAAAGTACATTTGCTACTGTCACAAGTGACGGAGCATATCTGATTGTGTATGTCTGCTTAGACAATGAATTGATGAAGCACAGGGTACGGATATATCAATTGTCAAGTAAAGAGTGCGTAAACGAAATTCCGTTCTCAACAGAGAAAGGTGTTAGGTTTTACGATTTCTGTAATTCTGAAAACGATTATCTGTTGATAGGAAACGGAGATGCTGGAAAGGTGGTTTATCATGTATTTGCAGCTAAATAACATTTCAAAGAAATATGGGAATTTTAATGCACTTAAATCAGTTAATATGACCTTTGAAAATGGAATATATGGTTTGTTGGGGGCAAACGGAGCAGGAAAAACTACATTGATCAATATTTTGATTGGTGCCTTAAATGCCACGGACGGAGAAATATTTTTAGATGGAACTAATATAAAAAGTTTAGGAACTGACTATCTGAAATTAATTGGTTTTATGCCTCAATATCCGAAATTTTATCCCAATTATAAAGTGGATGAATTTTTGGAATATATGTGCTGCATAAAAGAAATTAAGAAGGCCGAGCGAAAACGCAGGATTAAGGAGGTACTTGAAGCAGTTAATCTCGCAGAACAGAAAAAGAAAAAAATAAAAGAATTATCCGGTGGAATGAGACAACGTTTGGGAATTGCACAGGCACTATTAAACGAGCCAAGAATATTGATATTAGACGAGCCTACGGCTGGTCTTGATCCTGGAGAGCGAATTCGATTTCGTAATATCATTACAGAAATTGCAAAAGATCGAATGATCCTTATCGCAACCCATATTGTTTCTGATGTTGAATACATAGCAAATCATATTATTATGCTGCAAAAAGGGAATGTTATTTGTGAGGGAACGGCAGATGCATTGAGAAATGGTATCAAAGGGCAAGTATTTTCACTATGCGTAAGTGAAGAACAATCAAAGGATATACAAAAAGCGTATTTGGTATCAAACATGAAAAGAGAAAATGATGGAGTTTATTTGAGAGTGATTAGTGATCATGCTCCAGAAGGGGCTAAAATAGTTGAACCGCAGTTAGAGGAAGTATTCTTGTCAATTTTTAAGAAAGAAAGTGATATTCATGAAAATACTATACTTTGAGCTTCGAAAAGAATTTATCAGAAAGTCATTTTTTTTTCATGATGATCATTCTGGTTATAATCAATTTCTTTTGGTTGGAATGGGATTATCATACAAATGGTGGATTCACAGAAGATTATGTAAAAGTAAATGCGTCAGAAAAAGAAAATAAATATTATGAAGAATTACATCAATATTTGGATGGAAAGTTAAATGCTGAAAAAGTATCCTATGTATCCGAAGAATACCAAAGGTATCATAATTTAGTAAGTGGTGATTATAGCACTGAATATGACTCAAGTATGCATACAGGATATGCATTTGGAGATTACAGCCTCTTAACAGTCCACTTTTATAATCCAATCAAGTATCTTATTACATATAAGGAATTGAATGATGGGTTACTTGAAAAAGCAGAGGAAAATATTCGCTTTTTCTCAGATAAAAATAATAAATACGAAGTTGAAAAAAATTCATTCATTTTGGAACATTATAAAAATAGAAATCCATTATATTTTTATGAGACAGGAGGATGGAAACATTTATTATCTTATGGCAAATCCGATCTGTTTATCTTGGTGTTGCTAATTGTAGGAATTATTCCAACCTTTTCCAAAGAGAAAAAGAATGCGATGGAAATTATTCAAATTACATCTGCTTATGGACGGAAACTGTATATTCCAATAAAATTGATAGCACATATCTTTGTGGCTGTCTGGCTTGAATTACTATTTGGGATTATCAATTATGTAGTGATTCATATGCAGTATGGGCTAAGTGGAACAAAAATGATGCTGTATTCTATCAATGAATATAGATATACACCGCTTAATATATCTGTAATTGAATTCTATTTACTAGAGGTCTTGTCTAAGTGTATTGGCTTTGCGATTATAGCAGTCATATTGACAATGATTGCCAGACTGATAAAAAATACTTATGCAGCGTTTATTGCGATGATTGGGTATACATCAGTTTTTCTATATTTTAGTGGATTTAATAGTGGAATCACTTTTGTGGAAAATGTTTTGACATTAATCAGTCCATTTTCACTTCTGAAATTAGGAGAACTGGCAACATCGTTAAAAGAAATAAAATTTTGTGGACATTTTATGACATTTCATAGTTTCTTGTATGGTGTACAAGCTACACTAATAGTGATTCTGCTTTGTACCATGCTTGTAATAGAAAAGAGGGGAAAGTGATTTCATGATTCGATCTGAGTTATATAAAGTATTTATAAAACAGCATTTGATTTTATTTCTTTTTGTGTTTCTTTTTCTAAATGCAGCATATCATATTGTTACTGGTTATGATACGACAACGGTAATTCGCAACTCAGAATCATATTATACTTCTTTTTTTGATAAGTATGAAGGAAAAATCACAACGGAGAAGACCACACAGATCAAAGAAGAATATAAAAAACTAGAAAAAGATACTGTAAATATGTTATCTAACAAGCTTGAAAAGCAGGCTTTTGAATCTTTTTACCATGTTTATCTATATGAATCGGATTCAGGAAGCGGATATCTGACGGATACAAGGGGATGGGAGTCGATTCTTTGCCATGATAATATTAACTATTTATTAGCTGTTTTTGTGGTTTTACTTGGCGTAATGTTGTTTAGTGTAGAATATGAAAATGAGATGAATATTATGATTGTATCAACATGTGGAAGAAATAGACTGACGGGATGTAAGATTTTTATCGGAATTGCAGGTGCTATTATTTCTGCTAGTTTATTTCAGATAGTACACATCATGTATTTGGTGTCTACAATTGGACTACATCATGCGGATTATCCTTTAAATACAATCGAATTTTATGAAAATTCACGTTATGGAATATCACTAGGAACTGCTCTGCTTTTTAAATTCATAGTAACAATATTAGGATGTATGTTACTTGTAAGCTTTGCAATGTTAATGACAGTTTTACTTAAAAGAAGAGAAATTTGTATGGTATTAGCAGTTCTTTTGGTAATATTACCGAGAATGATTTTTTCAAATAGTTCGATACTGTATAGAATTCCTTGGATTACACCGCTTCTTTCAGCTAATGGGTTCTTTTGGCCAGATAGATATACACATCAGATCATAGATAATCAATTAAAAAAGGTGATTGTTTTTCAGGCAATCGAGACGAAAACAATGTTGATCGTATTGTCTATGGATATATTTTTGATAGTGCTTTCTTCTTACATTGTATTTGGTAAATTTTCAAATCACAGAAAAAGCAAATATATAAAAATGACTTCAAAGATTTTGCCTTGCTTACTCATATGTTTTTGTTTGACGGGATGTGGAGAGATAAGTGAGGATAAAGAAGTTATCATTGATGGTACGCTCAATGCGCAGATTAATATGACCATTGGTGGAAATATGTATTATATTGACCAGAATGAAAATCTGGTATATTGTGAAGATGCGAAAAATAATATTATTGCAATAACACGAAATATAATTCCACTTCAACAAAGGATTACTAACATTTTTGTAGATGCTCATTACTGTTATTATCTTTTGGAAGATGATAATAGTTCAAATATTATTGTACGCAGCGTTGATTTAGAGTCTTTTGAAGATAAATTAGTATACAGTGCAGGAAGCGATAACACAGAGGATTTTTATGGATTAAGAAAAGATGAATCTAACGATGCTGATGAAATTTTAAAAAATATTGCTACTGTAAATTGGTTTATTGTTACAGATAAAGTTATTTATTATCAGAAAAACAGTGCTATCTATAAATGCTCAAAAATAAGTGGTAAACAAGAGATTATTGCTGAAGCTGTTTCGGACGATGAGGTGCAATATCTAAAGGGCGTGTTACATTATACAGATGCACATGGTAAAAAAACTAGTTATAATGAAAGTGCCAAGTAAAATCTTTGTATCCAAGAATAAGACGATACACTATGTACTCTATTAAAAAGGGTGTTGATCAAAACACCCTCTTCATATAATGTTAAATGAATATCATTAGAATATTGTATCTATATCAACTGCACTTACCCAATCTTGCATCTCATGATTTAAATACAAGCGAGCATATTCTAGCGGCTTGTCAATTGCAAGAGCATCTAGCAATCTCTGAGAGTTTGGTGTAGTAATCAATCCATCTTCTGCCTTGCCACAGTCAATCCGAAGAATGAACCCATTGTAATAATTGATGTCTATGGAGTTGTGAAATTGATTGTATTCAGCGTGTACGATATTCATATCTGTGTTATCCTTTCCTTTATCCGTTGTAGCTTTGATAATCTGTTATAGTAAAAGTATTTCCATCAGTTCCAGCCGACTTATGTGATTTATATAATGTTATTAGCTGTTACCGAATTTTACTTCCCTTATTTTTGCCCTTATGAGGTGTCGTAACACAAGGGAAAAGGATATAACATAAGGGAAAGTCTAAGGGAAACCTCACTTACCAAAACTGTAGGAAAATCAAGGCATTGCGGATTTTATTGTAACACTTTATAATACGAATTAGGTGTTAAAGAATTGTAGGTATCAAAATTAGTAATGGAAAGAGGCTATAGCGGAATACGGATTCGGCCGGAATTTTTTACGGAAGAAGATGGTGCATTCCGCTTTACTGTCCAGGCATATACATCGCGCCCTAATGAGTATAAGTCCAGCCCTATGCCGGACCCTGTGCCGGAAGAGTATTTTAGCCCATGGTATATACGGTAAGCGGCAGAACCGGAAATGGGAGGACGGGAGTTTGACACCAGAAATCGCAAAAAAACCCCAGAGACCTTGAATTGATTTTGGTAAAAATAACCAATAAGGGAAAAACATTATTGTATGTAT
>BLLT01000268.1 GCA_011958945.1 Lachnospiraceae bacterium
AATTTAATTAAAAGAGCCAGACGCACAGACGCAGAGCCGATAATATGCAGTTTGAAATACTGCTGTTATCGGCTCTTTTTTGATTTAATTTGTGCCCCCAATAACCATATTGGAGCAAAATCAGAACTGTTGCTTGTCGTTCTTTGATTTCCGCAGCAGCTTTGAAAAACCAAAGCCGCCGTTTCTTTTTATCTTCTAATGAAATGACGCGGTATCACTGTTAAAAGCGGCGGCTAAAAGGAGGTAGCCGCCATGAAGCACATACCATATCGACAAAATCCGACGGTCATTGACACATCAAAAAAAGCCCGACCACCGCCGGGGAAAACTACGTCTATCAATATGAACTGTCTAATCATCTGAATACCGCTTACAATACCTATACGTCTGTCCGGGCTTTTCGGACAGGCGTATTTTGCTGCTCAAAAAATTTTTTGAAAAAAATCCGAAAATCTTCGGCGTTTTTTTCAAAAGGCAGTATTGCCCCGCGAAAAGGGGGAAGCACCACCAACTTTCCAACGAGAAAGGGGGTGAGAATGTGGAACCTAATCGCAGGGAGTTTATAAAACAGTGCGCTTTCCAGAAGTTTTGTAATACGGTACTGCACAATGAAGCGTGTGACGCTCACAAAGAGCTGCACAGGCATAAGGCAAGGGAGATTACCTTTTCCGACTTGACCTTAGAAGAAGCGCGGCAGCTTCATACCTTTGATGAATATTTCAAAGGGGAAATCGCCTTTGAAAGAGCCGGGAAGAAAATCACGCCGAAGCTGCTTCTTGAAGCAATCCGTACTTTGCCGGAAGAAAAGCGCAAAGCCGTACTCCTGTACTATTTCGAGGGAATGAACGACACCGAGATTGCGGAGCTGTTCGATACGTCGAGAAGCACGATACAGTACAGGCGGACAAGCTCTTTTGAGCTGCTAAAAAAATATCTGGAGGAAAATGCTGATGAATGGGACGAATGGTAACGAACCCGGCTACCCGGAAAAAGCCCTTGTTCCCTATCCTGTCATTTTGGCAGCGACAAAGGGCGACCCGGACGCTATGAAGATTGTCTTGCAGCATTTCAGCGGCTACATAGCCCGCCTCTCCATGCGGAAGCTGTACGACGAGCGCGGGAACGTCTATTTTGGCGTAGACCACGACATTCGGGAACGGCTGCAAGCAAAACTGATGATGGCTGTCCTCACCTTTAAGGCAGAGGAATAAACCGCAGCGGCGGGACGCTTTCTCTCTCCCCCTTTTCCGTTCCGCTGCTGACGCGGCAGCAAAGCCATTCTGAACCTTGACAAAGAAAGCGGCGCAAGATAACGGCGGCGCAGCATAGGGCAAATCGGATACGTTCCTTTTGCGCCGAGCCATACGGTGGGTGCGCCATGACGCTATCCGGGTGAGGTTATCCCCGCCCGGACAGCCGAGCGACCAACACCGCGCCGGAAAGCAAGTGTAGCGGCTTGCGGGCGACGACACGCAAAATATACAATGATACTTCCTTACAGCCACAGTCCGAGCGTTAAGAGCGTCGCAGGCAATGGGTAGGGCTGCATGAGAACCATGCCGGGGTGAAATTCCCATGAGGTTATGCTAATAACCGTCCGATTAAAGCCTTTGTTTTCTTGAATAGTGGACTTGCTGCTATTCATAGACTGTATTATATGTTTGCGAAAGAAAGGGGGATTTTCTTTGACGCAAAACCAGACGCCCGTTACCACAACGGAGCATAAAATCGGAAAAGTTACTTACCTTGTATGTTCGTCCGCAAGTGAACGCGCAACGGACACACTGGATAAAAAGATAAAGAAGCTCATTCGCAAGGACATGGAGCTGAACCCCGCAAACGCCCGGAAATAGGGCGTTTCTTCACATTTTATACATGACACAGGCAGCGGTATGTGGTATAATATAGACAGTACAAATACCATGCTTGTCTGTCGTCGGAAAGGAGGACAAAATGTTACAGACAGACAAGATTACCGCTTTATATTGCAGATTGAGCCAGGAAGATATGCAAGCCGGGGAAAGCGAAAGCATACAGAACCAAAAACTGATTTTACAAAAGTATGCTGACGAACACCACTTTTTCAACACACGCTTTTTTGTAGACGACGGATTTTCCGGCGTGAGCTTTGAGCGTGAGGGGCTTCAAGCCATGCTGCATGAGGTTGAAGCCGGGAACGTGGCGACCGTCATAACAAAAGACCTTTCCCGTCTGGGACGTAATTATCTGAAAACCGGCGAACTGATAGAGATTGTTTTCCCCGAATACGAAGTGCGCTACATTGCCATTAACGACGGTGTAGACACAGCGAGGGAAGATAACGAGTTTACCCCTCTGCGGAACTGGTTCAACGAGTTTTACGCCCGCGACACCTCAAAGAAAATCCGGGCTGTCAAACAGGCAAAGGCACAGAAAGGCGAGCGCGTCAACGGCGAAGCTCCTTACGGCTACCTTATCGACCCGGATAACCGCAATCATCTGATACCCGACCCGGAAACGGCACACGTCGTAAAACAGATTTTTGCAATGTATGTACGGGGCGACCGTATGTGTGAAATCCAGAACTGGCTGCGGGACAATGAGATATTGACCGTCGGGGAACTGCGCTACCGCAGGACAGGGAGCAAACGCCACCCCCGCCCACAGCTCAACGCATGGTACAACTGGCCGGATAAGACACTGTACGACATTCTGACAAGGAAAGAGTATTTAGGGCATACCATAACCGGGAAAACCTACAAGGTATCTTATAAGTCGAAAAAGACGAAAAAGAACCCGGAGGAAAAAAGGTATTTCTTCCCCAACACTCACGAACCTTTGATTGATGAAGAAACCTTTGAACTTGCACAGAAGCGGATTGCCACCCGGCAACGCCCGACAAAGGTTGATGAAATTGACCTGTTTTCCGGGCTGCTCTTTTGTGGGGACTGCGGCTACAAAATGTATGCAGTACGCGGAGCCGGGACGCTTGAACGGAAACACGCCTACACTTGCGGCAACTACCGCAACCGGGCAAGAAATGATATGCTCTGCACTACGCATTATATCCGCAAAAGCGTATTGAAAGAACTTGTCCTTGCAGACTTGCAGCGAGTAACGTCTTATGTGAAAGAGCATGAACAGGAGTTTATCGAAACCGCCAACGAGTGCAGCGCAAAGGCAGTACAAAAGACGCTGACACAGCAGCGGAAAGAACTTGACAAGGCGCAGAACCGTATTAACGAGCTGAACATCTTATTCCGCAAGCTCTACGAGGACAACGCTTTAGGGAAACTTTCAGATGAACAATTTGCTTTTCTGACTTCCGGCTATGATGAAGAAAAAAAGACGCTGACCCGGAGGATTGCGGAGCTGTCACAGGAAATCGACAACGCCACCGAGCGCAGCGCGGACGTAAAAAGGTTTGTCGCACTGGTACGCAGATACACAGCGATTGAAGAACTGACCTACGAAAACGTCCATGAATTTATTGACCGTATTCTTATTCACGAACTGGATAAGGAAACGAACACCCGCAAAATCGAAATCTTTTATAGCTTTGTCGGCAGAGTTGATACAGGCGACAAGCCTACTGAAAGTATCTCCTATTTCAGACAGATAGGAGCCGACGTAAAGAGTTATGCTATCTAACATACATCAAAAAGAGGTAAGATAACACCCTCTGCAAAAAAGGTATCGTTATCTTACCTCAACAAAATTCGTACCGCTCCATCCGTCATCGACGTAGGTTTCGACAATCTCTATGCCGTGGTATTCCGCAAATTGTGTCAGCATCTGCTTCTGGCTCGTTATGGAATTGCTCTCACGGTCAACGTAGCCATCGTCAACCGATAACCGGGTATAAAGCCCCGCCTTTGGTGTGCCTCTGTATGTTGTCCTGCTCATCCTGTTCTCCCTTCTTCGTCCGAATCCGGTTGAATGCAGATAAGCCCTCTGCCCTCTATTATACTTTCACTGCCCGGAACCTGCAAGGTTTTTTCGTATTTATCTGAATTTAATATCGCCCTCACAAACGCATCCTGCGGTGTGCGCTCACTGTCAAATACCCTCGTCACTATCAACTTTGCTTTATTCAAATATATTCCCTCCAATCAATCCAATATCAGACGCTCTCTGCGTCCTGCCCTGCGAAATAAAAGCCCGGCAAGGTGTTAAATTCCCCCTGCCGGGTATCAGACGCTTTAAAAGGACGCAATAAAGACGCTTCTAAAACGCCCCCAAAGCCTTGTATTTCCTATCTTTAGACGCTAAGACACTTATTTTCCAAGTTTAAATTTAAAAAATATTTATACAGATAAAATAGGGCTGGCACAGGCGTATGTATATATAAAAAAGGATTTCGGATTTTGCCCGTCTTTGCGTCTTTTGCGTCTTAATGCCCGTTCTCCCCTGTCCTCACCTTTACATGGATACCTTTAAATCCCCTTGCGGTCTTGCCGGAGCCGAGTGCGATATTATGGGTATAGTCAAGCCCATACTGCTTCTCGTTCTGCCGCAGGTAATTGGAAAAACTGCGCTCCCCCAGCGGCTTTTCGAGGTTGTCCTCACACCACTGGCTGTATGCGCCGTAAAGCTGCTTTGACGTGGCGTGTGTGCCTTTCTCAAGCCTGATATACCCTTCCGACTGCATGAATACAATGATGTTGTTCCCGTCCTGCATGGCTTTTGTCAGGTTGTCCTCCGCCCTCTGGCTTATGGTGAAACGGTATCCGTTATCAATCAGTCGGCGCAGCCCCTCAAGACACCATAAGAAAATGCCCTCCGCTTCAGCAATCAATTTTTCGCCGAGGAACGGGTCATCTTTCCTGTCCGGCTCCCGCTCCTTTACGGTGAGGACTATCTGCCTGCGGAAAAAGCCGTAGGAACGGTCATACAGTGAACCGAGGTTTCCATTCCCGAAACAGATAAACCTCACGCATAAATAACCCTGTTCACTCTGCTTTCCCTTGCGTTCCAAATCCGTTTTATCTTCCAGCGTCACTATGGACTTGATGTTGTTCGTCTGCGGCAGTGCTTCCAGCTTCATGTCGTCATCAAGCATCAAAAGTTTCCACTCAAGGTCTGCCCGTGCGAAGCGGTCAACCTCCACCTTCTGTATGCTGCCTGTGTTCATACTGTCACCAAGCAAAGCACGAAGCACCCTGCCGATGCGTGACTTGCCCTCCCCGCCTTTCCCTATGACTATCATCATTTTCTGACCTTTTGTCGTAGGTAACAGAACATATCCCATAAACTCCTGCAACGTGGTAATATCCTCCGGCACTAATAGCTGCCCAAGAAAGGCAAGCCAGCATGACGGTTCCGGCGCATCAGGCGCATACCTTACGGGAAGCCTGTTCATGCAGAATTCTTTCTGCGCAGAAAATCCCTTTGATAAAAAGTATGTGCCGTTTGCCACATGGATACGGTCTGTCTGGAACGGCAGCGGCGGCGAGTAGCTCCTGATCCGCAACGCATCAAGGAGTGATGTAGCCTTTTTTGCGATGCCTGATGTGACATAAGGCGCAATCTTGTAATATATCTCCGCCTTAATCTGCTCCGCATCACCGACTGCCCCGTTTATGTCAAAAAAAGTGCCGTGTATGCACTTCATAGGGTGCCCTGCGAGGAAATCCTCA
>BLLT01000269.1 GCA_011958945.1 Lachnospiraceae bacterium
ACAGGGAAGCCGAAGGCTGAACTGTTACACCATTTTATATGCCAGCCCACAATACTAATATTCCAAAACAACCATCTGATGGCATAAAACCTTTTCCACAGTGAAGCATACCGCATTGCCCTCATACTCAAAAGGCAGTTCCTTCCTCTGCGGCGCCAGATAGACCTTACGTATTTTCTCCGCCACCCGCACCTTCACCTCTACTCCGTAAAGAGGTACGATATCCTCTATGCACTCCACCGTTACATGCTTCCCCTGACTCTCATACCCCCCGCGGATGGTGGTATGGGCATATAGCAGATGGGCGATATACCGCCCCTCTCCCCCCTGCTTAGCCAGCGTTGCCACCGCCTTGTCCGGCAGATTCGTTTCCAGACTCCTTTCCCCGGCGAGCAGCCCATCCAGTGCTTCCCTTATAATCTGTTTGTCATGCAAGGCACCAATCTTCCCATAGTCCGTAAACACGTTCCAACCGATATAGGCTGTATTTTCTGTCGCCACCGCAGCCTCTTCCATGCCACCCTTAACATTTGGCGCGTGCCTGTGGGATGAAAAATGCAAGACATCCCGATTAAAGTACGGGGGCTGCCTCCACGCAAACACCTTCCCGGAAAGTGTCTCAATCCGATACCCCTGCTCATAGACCACATGTGCGGCCAATTTCCCGGACGGAGCCGCATACACCATATAATCCGGCCGAAACCCGCCTTCACCCAAGAATTTCGCCCCAAATGGCAGAGCAAAGGCATCCTCATCCTGATGAAGCCCGCCAGAACCCGTTGCAAGGATTTTCCCCCCTCTTGAGAGATAAGCCTCCAGTCTCTTCTTAAGTTTCCCGTCTACCCTTATCGTATCCGGCAAGATAAGGACCTTGTAATCCTCAAATCTGCATTCCAGGTCAATCAGGCGGTATAGGTACTTTCCCTCCAGCATAATCCTGTTAGCCCCGATGTCCCCATAGCGCTGCGTCTGGCAGTCGCTGTTACGGAAGTTCACCGCCTCCTCACTCAGTACCGCCACATCCGCGCAGTTTACTGCCCCCTTGCACCAAGGTTCCTTCTCTTCCACCTCCGCGTAGGCTTCCCCTATGATACGGTAAGTTTCCTCATCCATATATCCCGAAGGGTGCAGCTGATCCCCTATAGAGCATTTCGCACCGAAAGCTAACGACAGTGCGGCTTCATAGCGTAGGGCATTGGGATGCTTATATCCCCCGAACTCGCCCCAGCTGGTATGGAATTTTCCCGTCATCCCCAGGTATTCCATTCCCAGATTCATGGCATAGGAAGCTGACATGGGGAAATGATCATATCCCCATCCCCCCGTTGGAAGACTCTCCAGTTCCAAATGAGTGTTGGCATGTGCCAGATCTCTCCTGCCCCGGACCACATGACCCCCATTGTGGAAGATTGTGCATTCTTTGCTGTACCTTCGCACCACATCCTCCACCCTCTTTGTATAGTTCCGGTATACAATCTCTGCCTGTTCCATAACTGCCTCAGGATCCCTATAATCCTTTCCCCGTTCCAGGATATCCTGTCGGCATCTTGCGCAATAACAAGGGCGTACCGCGGAAATATCAAGAAAAATCCCCTCTGGCCGGTAGAGTTCCATCACCTCCCCGATCTGCGCAAGAAGCAGTTCCAGATATGGCGTATTGTAACATAGGTGATGATAGCCCGGCTCAAAAAAGCTGACGGCCTCACTCAAAGACTCATCCGGTTGGCGGACCAGCCACTCCGGATGTCTTACAGCCTCCTTTTCATCAAATCCTGCCGAAATATAGACAGGCGTCTTCACATTGATTTCCCTGCATGCCTCCATCTGGGCGCCCAAAAGGTCAAAGGAAAGGTTGGGGTGCATCTGGTTTACTTTAGTAGGATGATATGACCAACCATGATGGCATTTGGCAAAAACCGTAATAGAATCCACATACCCTTCCTTCAACGCATTCTGAAATTGCTTCTTATTGAATTCCGCCCCTATCCCCGGGATAAAGCCCGATGTATGAAAGTCCAGATGAACTTGTCTGAATCGCATATTTAACCCCATTTCTGCACGGCTTTATGAGTAAGTCTGCGGATGCCGTGCGGACACAGACTTTGGATTGAAAGGTTTCTGTCAGCCCTTCACGGCACCTGCAGTTGCACCTGCAACCACATACTTCTGACAGAGAAGGTACAAAATGGTAATAGGCAGCGCTGTCAATACCAGATCTGCAAATACATAATTCCAATCGCTGGAGTATTGCCCAAAGAAATTATAAACCGTAAGGGGCATGGTCCATTTCGAAGACGAATTGAAGAAATACAAAGGAACCATGAATTCGTTCCATGCTCCCATGGCCGTTGTAACGATAACAGTGGCCACGATAGGCTTTAACAACGGAAAAATCACTGAAAAAAATGTCCTCACCGGAGTTGCTCCATCAATAAACGCCGCTTCATCCAGTTCTCTCGGAACATTTTTTATAAATCCTGACATAGTAAAGATTGTCCATGGCATCTGCAAGGCAGTTTCCACCAGTATAACACCTATAAAAGTTCCGGAAAGCTTTAGAAACTGAAGAAGCGCATAGGTAGTCACGATCTGGATAGGAGCCACCATACCAATTAAAAAAAGATAATATACAAATTGGGTATACCGCGTTTGTTTCCGGGAAGTCACAAAGGCTGATAAACTGCCTGCAATCACCACTATTGCCGTAACGGAAACCGTGATAAACATACTGTTGCGAAATGCCTGCCCTATTTTTCCTTTTACAAGCACGTGCGAATAGTTATCAATATGCCATTCTGTAGGCAGGGCCAATGCAAACTTCTGTGCCTGCGCGGAATCTTTAAAAGACCCCAAAACCACAATCATAAGCGGTATCAATATGATCAGGCACGCCGCAATGGTGATAATCGTAAGGATTGCGGAAGACGCTATTCTTTTCTCCCTCATGCCAAGCTTCATCACATCTCCACCTCCCTCTTTCTAAGCGCCGTATTGAGCACTACCGCGATTATGGAAATCATAAGGAACAGCAGCAGGCTCATTGCAGATGAACGCCCCAGGGAGCCTTTGCTGAATTCACTGTAAATATAAGTACTTAACACCTGTGTGGAAAAACCGGGTCCTCCATTTGTCATAACATATACCTGCTCGAACACCTTGAACCCGCCAATAGTGTTCATTGTAATAACAACCGTAAATGCAGGCATCAACAAGGGCAGCGTTATATTCCGGAACTTCTGTAAAGCTGTAGCCCCATCCAGCATGGCTGCCTCATAGTAGTCTGTTGAAATGCCCTGCAGGCCGGCAAGATATATTGCCATGGCAAAGCCGCTCCATTTCCAGATTTGTACGAAAACGATGCACATCATGGCCGTTTTGGGATTCCCCAGCCAGTCATTTACCAGATTCTGAAGGCCAAGCGCCATCAATATATTGTTCAAAACACCCCCGTCCATCTTAAATACAGCCTTAAACATAATACCGATTACGATAAGGCTCAGCACGGCCGGGAGATAGAATATCGTCCGGAAAAAAGCTTTCCCCTTTACCGCACTGTTTAATAAAAGTGCCAGAAGCAGCCCAAATATAACAATCCCAATGGTGGTCACTACTGCAAAAAGCACGGTGTTCTTCAAGGCCAGAATAAAATGCTCATCCCCAAACAGCCTTACAAAATTCTTAAAACCTACGAATTTGGGTGTCAGCAGCCTTTTGATATGCCAGTCAGTAAAACTCATAAAAAATCCTGCAATGATAGGTACACAATAAAAGACAATAAATAAAATCACTGCCGGAAAGGTAAAATAGTTTGGATAGAATTTCTTTGTTTTCATCGGGGTTCTCCTTCTCAACATATGCAGCTATTTATCCCATTTCCTGCGGAAATTTATGCCGCAATCATAGCTATACATACATGACTGCGGCACATATTTCCATCCCTACATTTTATTGAAATGCTTCATACCCCTGCTGTTCCATATAGTCCGTATAAATCGGCTGGAAAGATTCCCATACTTCGCTGGCATTCTTCGTTCCTGCAGCCGCTTCCACATACAGATTCCACAAATCATTAAAGCAGCCATTGGCATCTGCCAGCTGGCCATTGATCTCATAAGCATATTGGCCTGTTGAAATATAATTATCCACTAAATCCTGTACACATGGGGTTACCGCACCGCCGTCTACATCATTAAATGCCGGAAAACCAGGATTGGATTCATAATATATATTTTGATATTTAGGCATGGACCATACCTGCAAAAATGCCTTGGCTTCTTCAACCTGAGAACCGCTGCTGGGAACAAATAGCCCTTGGACATAGTTGCCGGTAGGAAGGCTCGGGGTATCATTGTGAGGAATTGCAAAAGAGCCCAATTCCACATCATAATTATCCTCAAAGTCAGCTGCCCACTGTTCGATAGTAAGGTATAACGCCGCTTTGCCTTCCGCCATGATAGCCGCTGCATCATCATAGCCTATGGATAAATTATCATCATTTACATAGCCCGCTTCATACAAATCAATATATTTCTGAAGAATCGCTTCCGCCTCCGGAATTTCAGACCATGAAATCTCATTGTTCAACAATTTCTCATATGTAGCCGCTGCATTATCGCCAAGCGCAACTGCAATGCCGCCAGTCATAAAAATCTGGGTTGTCCAGTTATCCGCATTTGTCTGTAAAAAAGGCGTTGCATCCGAATTATCCTTTACCGCCTTTAGAATATCAAGAAATTCCTGATAAGTCTGGGGATTCGGGTTTTCTACGCCGCACTCAGCCAAAAGCTGCTTGTTATAATAAACCGCCTGATAGCCTGAAGAGGATTCCTTTGGCAAAGCATAAATCTTGCCATCCCTCATATCTTTTAAAAGTTCCGGATTAATTAACCTTGAAATCCAGGGCTCATTGCTTAAATCTTCACAATAATCATACACGTTAATCGTGACATTCTGGGACGGGAAATTCTGCTCAAACACATCCGGAACCTCGCCGGTAGAAAGCTTCAGGTTTGTCATAGATGTATATTCATCATCCGGGATAACCTGAAATTCCACTGTACACCCATAATCCGCTTCAATAGCATCGGCCATCGTCTGATATGCTTCAAAATATTTGGCCTGAGATGTCATAAATGCGATAGTCTTTCCCTCCAATATAGAAAAGTCATCCCCCCCGGCGTTTGCTGATGTCTCTCCTGTTTCCTCTCCGTTTTCCTGTGCTTCGCTTTCCGCTTCGTTTTCGGTGCCGGCACTTTCCGGGCTCTCCTCAGCGCTCTCCCCTGCCTGCGGGTCATTTCCTGCTCCTCCGCAAGCCATCAGCCCTGCGGCCATTGACGCAGCAAGCATTACTGACAGTAACTTTTTCACAATTTTGTTGTTCATAATACTTCTCTCCTTTTCTTATGATTGTAAAAGCAATTTCTCTGCAAACGCAGAACCGAAATTGACTAAAATATAAAAATTTCTTCTTAAATTAAATACATATGTTGTTAAAAAAGATTATATAAATTTTGCATATTCTTGTCAATACTTTTTTTATTAATATTGGTGTAATATTGTAACAGTTCAGCCTAGGACTTTGCACTTGCTGCAAAGTCCGTACAAG
>BLLT01000270.1 GCA_011958945.1 Lachnospiraceae bacterium
GCCTGATCTTCATGGATATAATCAGACAAAACATCAAGTTATTTTAGATGACATTCCTCTTTTTCAAATATTTACGCTTGACAAAATCTCTTTTTACTGTAAAATTGTTCTAAAAAGAACAAAAAGGAGAATGCAATGATTCCACTAAATCCATGGGAACATCAAAATGCAATCAAGGCACTTTATTCAAAATGTGTGGAAGGGGTCTGTGTAAAATATAACATTACCCGAATGGAATTGGACATCCTTCTCTTTTTAGCCAATAATCCATGTTTTGATACAGCATCAGATATTATTGAGGTCAGATATCTGTCAAAATCTCAGGTATCGTCTTCCATAAAACTTCTGGAACAGTGCGGTTATATAAGAAAAGAGTATTTGAAATGCAACCGTAAGACAGCACATTTGAGGATATGCAAAGGGGCTATGGGCATCATCCATGATGGGCAGGCCTCGCAGGAGGAATTCATTTCAATCATGCTGGATGGTTTTTCACAGGAGGAAATTGACAGCATGAAAAGACAAAATGATCGTATCCTGCGCAATATCAATACTTATCTGAAAGAGAAGGAGACAGAATAATGTTAAAATTTTTCATTTGTTTTATTGCAGGAATTGGAGCCGGACTTGGAACGGGGTTTGCGGGGATGAGCGCCGCCGCTGTAATCAGTCCTATGCTGATTACTTTTCTGGGGCTTCCGGCATATGAGGCAGTCGGTATTGCACTGGCGAGTGATGTTCTTGCAAGTGCCATAAGCGCATACACTTATGGGAAAAATAAAAATCTTGATATTCGCAATGGCCTTGTAATGATGGTGACCGTTCTTATTTTTACATTGGTGGGGAGCTTTGCCGCAAGCCGCATTCCGAATACCACTATGGGCAGTTTCTCCGTATTCATGACACTGCTCCTTGGAATCAAATTCATCGTAAAGCCTGTTATGACGACAAAAGAATCCATGCAGGCGGCCAGCGGAAAAAAGCGTTTCATACAGTCAGTTGCCAGCGGAATGGTTGTCGGGTTTATCTGCGGTTTTGTAGGTGCGGGCGGCGGAATGATGATGCTTCTGCTCTTGACCAGCCTGTTAGGGTATGAATTGAAGACCGCTGTTGGAACAAGTGTGTTTATCATGGCTTTTACGGCCTTTACAGGCGCTGTCAGTCATTTTGCCATAGGCGGTATGCCGGATGTATGGTGCCTGCTGTTCTGTGTGGCATCCACACTGCTCTGGGCGAGGATTGCCGCCAAATTCGCAAATAAAGCCAGCGCAGCGACATTAAACCGTGCAACTGGCGTTGTGCTGGCTGTTATGGGGGTGGTCATCCTGACAGTGAATTACTGAATATCTATTAAGCCCCCAGCAGAGCAGGGGAGAACGGAGTGAGCAGTAGCGCTCCCCAGAGTACTAAAAATAAAACCTCCATGTTATCATAGATTCGGGTCTAGGCAACCTAATCTACAATAACAGGAGGTATCCATAATGGATAATCAGATTTTAGCACATACCAAGTATAATTGTACGGACCATATTGTTTTTATTCCGAAATATCGTCGGAAAGTGATGTATGGGAAGATTGGAAAAGAGATTGGAGAAATATTGTCCACAGTATGTAAAATCACGGGAGTAAAATTGACAAAAAAAGTATATCGAAGAGCAGGAAGCGTGCAGCAGAATAGAAGGATAAAGAGCCTCTTTTAAGAGGCGGCCAAGTGCCAGAGGTTAATAAGATACTGCCTATAGGCAGCACCGAAAAAGGGGGTGCTTAGATACCGCCTATAGGCGGAACCGAAAAAATGCCCCAGAGGGGCTCATTCAAACCACCGGCAGAGCCGGTGGTCAAGCCGTATGGCTGTGATTAGGGAATACTAATGGATATTGAAAAATTATATGATGATTTAATTCGCATATTACGTAAATTTACAAATTCTATTGACAGGAACAATTCTGCTGAAAAGGAAATGGTCGCATCAACATTATCAGACATAATAAATAGAATTCTTTTTATTATGAAAGATGACCTGGAGTGTAAAAATCTTGAGAATAGATTAATAAAGGAATTCAGAAAATTATCAAGAGAAATGTTTGTAAAAACAACTAATAAGGCAATCTATTTAGAAAAAATGCAGAAGAATATAGATTATTTGGCTTGGGTAAATAGAACAAGAAATATAAACTTAAGCACAAGAAAATATACGGTCGCTCAAAAAGAAATATTTTATGCCCATTTAGGAGACAATATTGGCAGTGAGCAAAATGGACGTAGGCCAGTAATCATATTACAAAACAATACAGGGAACATTAAAGGCAATATCACAATTATTGCCCCAGTGACAACACACCAGAAAAAAGTCAAATGGGATGATGCAAAACGAAAATACTATATTGAGATAGTAAAAGATGGCGCGATAAAGAATAAATATTTAGATTTTTATGAAATTCCTTTAAGGTTAGAGGGAAATAGCAATGGGATATATGGATTCGTAAATGTAATGCATATACGGGCGATAGACAGGAAGCGAATCGACAGCAAATGTTTGGGCATTGCTACTGATAAATGTTTTGATAACATAATAAAGGCTATAAATAAAAATCTGAGTTTTTAATTTTGAATTGACATATTATTAGAGATGTAGTAGTATAATATTACTAAGGTGAACGAAAGAGTTTACCAAAAGCATGTCTATGCGAGGCATAGATTAATGGCAAATCAAATGTAGAAAACCATAACAAGGTTATGGTTCCAAAAACATCTACTTCGGTAGGTGTTTTTTGGTATATTTATTTTTAAATTAGTATTATCTAAAACCAGAATCCGTAGAGGCTGTAATATCCTATATGGCAACATATAAGATTCCGTTACTCCCCTTTTTTAACGAGGGTGAAGATCCAGTCCGAACTCACACAATAATCCCAAATAAGTGAGATGTGAGAATATGCCAGAAATGACATATCGCTATGTATGCATATGCATAGTCAGTAGCCAGTCATGGCGAAAGTAACAGATTTGATGAAATCCCTCTATGAATCCGCTTTCAACTATATTACAAAGCAGATTGACAAGCGCATAGACGCAATCAATGCTGAAAAAGATGCAGCGGTGTCGGCACTTGAGGCGGAGCGTGATGCCAGGCTTGAAGCCATAGAGGCACAGAAGGAGCAGCTTGAAAATGAAATAGAAGGCATTGAGAAGGAAATAGAAGCCAAGGAAAAAGAAACCAAGGCCATGCAGGATGCCAATGAGGAACGGAAACGTGCCATTGACTTGCAGAAGGCAGAATACGAATTGCAGCGTATGCAGAACCAGAAGACCTCCCTTGTCTATAAGGACGGGCAGGTGTCCTATGAAGCCGACACGTCCGGCATCCGTGACGCAAAGCAGGAAGTGGAGGACGTAAAGCTTGAAATTGACATCTCAAAAATAGAGAAGGAAATAGGGCTGCTTGAAGAACAGAAGGATTTGCTCCAGGAACAGATAGACCTCCTGGACAAGGAAGTCGACAGGGTAAATGACTACTATGACAAGCTGATTGCCGGCACGGAAAAGCAGTACGATGCCATGGTAAAGGGCATGGAGGAATACAGGTCACAGTTCGAGGAACTTTTGGATCTGTTTGAAAACGCAAGGCTGGAGGCCACACTTTCCGAACTTGGCGTAAACATGGATGCACTCCTGAACGGCTCACAGGAAGAATTCGAGAAGATGAAGGGGGCGTATATTGGCATCCTTGCGGACATGAGCCGTGGGAATGACGAAATGATCGGGCAGCTTTCAAGGCTTGCGGGCGTCAACGCGGAATCCGTAAGCTACCTTGAATCCACAAAGGGCGCATTTGATAAACTTGGATCGGTGACACTGGTAAATGACATAACATTCCCTGAAATCAGTGATGAAGGCTACGCACAGAAGCTAAGGGGCATTGCACAGGCATTCGGTGAAATTGCCTCGAAATGCGGTGAATTCAAAAAAATCAACTTCTCTTCCATCATCGGCTCTGCATCCGCGCCCAGTACGGACGATGCCGTAATGTCTGGCGGAGAGGGGATGGAAGGAACAGCAGGAACCGGATTTCTGGGTCTTGCATCTGCTATTTCAGAAGCAGTGGCATCCATTGACGAGCAGATGGGCAAATTAAAGACGGCATTGGATTTAGGGAATAGTTACTTTACGGGGCAGATCGATGTCATCAATGAGAAATATATCCCTGCATGGGAGAACTTGCGGACATACCAGATGATGAAAAAGTTCGAGGAATAT
The DNA here is from genome assembly GCA_011958945.1 of Lachnospiraceae bacterium. Taxonomy (GTDB): domain Bacteria; phylum Bacillota; class Clostridia; order Lachnospirales; family Lachnospiraceae; genus Kineothrix. The sequence continues at coordinate 4,258 of BLLT01000270.1, forward strand.
TTTGCTGCCAATAAAGATGCATTCATAAAACCTGCAAATGCAATGGTCAAGGAATTTGTTGACCTGATAAAAACGCACGAACACAAATATGACAGGACATTTGCATCTGCTGTAAAAAGTATAAATAAAGATAATACATATACCATTATGGATGATGGCGGCGTGGAACGGAAAGTAAAATGTTCCATTCCCAATGTTACACTTAAAATTGGACAATATGTATGGGTAAAAATCCCTTCCGGGAAAATTGAGGAAATGCATATCTGTGGGTTGAAATTAATAGATACAGTAAAAAATAGAACAATATAGGGGCATTTAAAGGCAAAGGGAAAATACTAATGAAGGAAATAACAAGGGAAGAGTTGGCGGAACTTGTAAACAGGGTATCCGCTGAAGTATCAGAGATATATACGGATGTGCAGGATACAGGGCATGGTTGCTTAATCGTGTCCTTCCTAATATTGTGTGATGAATTTTGAAAAGTGAATATTATGGTGCTGTAAAATTTCAGCATCTTCTATAAAATAAAGAAATATAGGAATTAACAAAATAGAAGAATTATTGAAGCAACCGAAATGTGATTTTGTATTATATGTCGGTAATAAAAAGTTGGTAAAAAGGAAAGAGTTTGAGCAGTACATATCAAAAAATCTGGGAATTTAAGGCGGGATTTAGGTAGAGAATTCAATCTGAATATTCCAAAATAATAGTTGATGTGCTATAATAACAGCTTATATCAAATTCTTTTTGTTGGAATACAGCAGAAAGGAGTTGATTTTATGGGTAAAGACTTAAAAGGCAAAGAACTTGGAGTCGGTATCAGTATTGGCAGGTGATTTCCATATTGCTTTCCTTTCTTTTTCGTTTGCATTTCGCCCAAATGGAAATACTTTTCGCCCATTTGGGAGGGAATGACTGAGAGGTATTGACCAGTGCCTTTTTGCGTATTATACTGCAACCATAATGATTAAACAAATACTTAATCATTAAATTCGAAAAACAGAAAATAGCAAGGAGGACATTTACAATGAAAAAGACTTACAAGATTGAAGTGGACTGTGCCAATTGTGCAAACCTGATGGAGGATGCAGCACGTAAAACTGCCGGTGTACAGAGCGCAACCGTCAATTTTATGACACAGAAGATGATCGTGGAATTTGACGAGGGGCAAGAGCCAAAAGATGTTATGAAGAACGTGCTGGATGCCTGCAAGAAAGTGGAGCCGGACTGCGAGATTTTCCTGTAAGCGGTAGCAGCCCATGAAAAGGTGACACCCTGAAAATGCCCGGCTGCAGTTTTGGGGTGTCTTTTCTATATAATTAGGAAATTACGCCACAGCGTTGTA
>BLLT01000271.1 GCA_011958945.1 Lachnospiraceae bacterium
CAGTAAGTCCGGAAGAGAAGCCGGACGGGTCAGTAAGTCCGGAAGAGAAGCCGGATGGGTCAGAAAATCCGGAAGAGAAGCCGGATGAGTCAGAGAATCCCGAAGAAAATTTGGATGGGGTGGAAAACCCCGATGAATTGTTGGAAGAAGAGTTACTGGAAGAAGATTTGTCAGAACCCGAAGAAGAAGTGTCGGGCTACTTGTTGTGCGGAAAAATATATGAAGACAGAAACGGTAACGGCCAACAGGACGAGGACGAGATCGGACTGCCGGACATAGAGGTTTCCGTATATAAGGGCGATACCTATGAGCCTGTGGGCAGCGTCATGACGGATTCGGACGGGCGGTATGAACTGGAAGGGCTGGAAGAGGGGAGTTACACGCTGGAGATTATAGACGACGAGTGGCTAGACTTTTATTATGACATAGAGAGAACTGTGGCGGAATTCCCGGGAACAGCAGAGATCCTTGGTGAGGGGGATACGTTTGCCCTGCGCATTTTAAACGTCGAGGCCGATGAAGAGGGGAAAGAAGAGGAACTGGAATTGGGGTTTTACGCATGGGATGAACTGATGTTGGATGCCATGGAGGAAATTAAAGTCAACGGGAATATTGAGTCCAAAGTAATGACTTATAAGGATGCGAAAGTAGGGCGGCAGCAAAATGATAACCCCAAGCTGGGTTATCATACCAAAAAGACCGAACAGGGGAGTAATATACGTCTCTTCTGTATGCAGCTGGGAGAACACGACAAAGGAGCGCATACCCCCGAGGTTGGGGGAATCCCAGACAGAGTGGGGACTGCGAAACAGCGCCGGAAATGTGAACTGGCCGCATATTATTCGGAATATTACCCTGGGTGGGGGAAGTTAACTCAGGAGGAGAAAGATCGGTATCATTTTGCTGCACAGGCAATAATCTGGGAGACGATGGGTTATGGTAAAATTACATTTTATTATAATAAGAACAATGCACCAAATAAATTGGTAAAATATTGGACAAAAATAGATATCAGCAAAGAGAGGAAGGCTATAGAAAATAAAATTGAGGCGCACAGCACAAAGCCTTCGTTTAACAAAAAAACATTTGAAATATGGAAAGACGGCAGCGGCCAAAACCAGACCCTTACGATCAAGGATGAGAATAAAGTATTGAAGGGGTATGAGGTTGGCATGCAAGCCGGATACCTTAAAAATGTTAAAATTGACGGCAACAAGCTTTTGGTGACAATAGACAAAAATGCACCGGTGGGAAGTACCAGCACAATACAGCTTCAGCGGTACGATGCAAAGACAGGTGACCCCAGAAATGTGTATTATGCTTCAAGTACGCTGCAGGATTTGATGAAATACGGACATCCTGAGGTGATAGCTACTGTTACAATCCAGTACAAGGGGAAGGGAACGGTAAGGGTCAGGAAGGTCGATGATGCAGGGCAGCCGGTAGCGGGAGTGACTTTCCGGTATGGGTTCTTTAAAAACCTGCAGGGGCAGCCGGTAAACACGATAGGAGGCTCCACATACTCCACAACGGCTCCTACGGATGCCAACGGGTACACGACAATAGTGATAGAGGGGGATAGCTGCAACGTCCATATACAGGAACTTTCCGTGCCCGCCCACCTGGAAAAGGATACAACTACGAAAACGGTATCCATGGTCTGTGGAAAAACTACAGATGTTGTATTTACAAATAAACGGATGTTCTTTGTTGCATTGGAAAAGACAGATGCGGAAACAGGTGCCCCAATACCAGGGGTAACGTTTGAATACTGGAACAAAGCCGCCCCGGGGAATAAGTACACGGCGGTCACGGATGCGAAAGGGCAGTTTACCTCCAAGGTACGCTTCCCTGTAGGCACAACTGTTGTGATGGAGGAAAAGAGCATAGCGGGGGTGCTCGGCACCTATTACCCGGCGCCTGTGAAACCGGGGTCGGTACAGGAAAAAGTAATTACACCAACGGACTATACTTTTATTTTTACAAACACGATCGATAAGAGACCGGTTCGGATCAGAAAACTGTCCGCAGATGATTCCAGCGTATGTATACCGAAGGTGTCCTTTAAGATTGGCCCGAATCTGGACGGGGTCGAAGGGGATCTTTTGAACGGATACAAAATATATAAGACGGACGCAAACGGGGAAATCGTGACAGATGATTTCCGCGTGGACCAGACAATTTATTATCAGGAAATACAGGCGGCGGACAGCCCGAAGTGGGTCAAAATTGACCCAACCCGTTATACGGCAAGCGGCACAGGCTATATCATAATCCGGAATGAAGAGGAGCCCGTCCCGTTACGCGTCAAAAAGCAGGGGAGCGATGGGCGTCCCCTGGCCGGGGTTACATTCAGGCTGGAATACAAGAACCCGAAGAACGGGAACTGGGAATACCAGGGAAGCCTGACGACGAACAGCAAGGGGGAGGCAGTTTCTGCCAAGAAATTCAAAAGGGGCGATATTGCGGCGGGGCGCGTCAGGCTGATAGAGACCTCGCTGGGCGGGTTGAAAGGGTATACTATGCCCACAAATACCACATTTGTGGTTTCGATATCAAACCCAGGACAGATAACCGATGCGATAGAATATACCGTAGTGAACCCGAAGATTCCTACGATGCTCACCATCCATAAATATGATGAGGATAACGCCGAAAAGCTTCTGGACGGGGCTGTGTTTAGGATAACAGATGAACGTGGGAATTTTGTGCAGGAGCTTACTACAAGGAATGGTGTGGCGCAGACCCAGGAACTGCTGGCGGATACCGTCTATTACATAGAGGAGGTGACGCCGCCCAGGGGGTATGAACTGTGCGGGTCATTTGCGAAAGGCAAAAAACAGAGGTTTGTCATAACGGAGCAGGGGCATGTATTTACGGCGGAAGGGAAAGAAATAGCGGAAGGGATGGATTACAACTATAGCTTTGAGGTGTCCAACAAGCCAGTCTATGGGTGGATTAAGATCTATAAAAAAGATGATAAGTTCAAGCCGTTAGAGAACTTTGAATTTACCATCTATAAAGACGGAAAAGTTGTAGATACGTTAAAAACGGATGAAAACGGCTATGCCGAGTCAAAGCCTTTGGTAGCGGATGGCTCCTATACTATATTAGAGACCAACCGGCCGCCACAGTATATGAATAACCATGCAAGGCCCGTACCGATAGACTTTATATACCAGAAAGATGGCGAATGGTATGAAGGTGACTGGCATTGCCTGTATAACAGCGAGAGCAAGATCATGACTTACCGTGTCACTAACTATGAACTGTTGGGGAGCATCACCATCCATAAAGTGGATTCGGAAGACAGGACAGTGCCGGTGGAAGGCGCTGAGTTTGTGATCCGTAACCGGATTACCGGGGAGCAGATTGGCACTTCGAAGAAGACGGACAAAAATGGCTATGCTACGTTTACAGATCTTCCGTTGGTGACTGAGCCATACAGTAATCTGAAAGAGCAGGGACATTATGAGATTGAAGAGATTACGGCAGGCAAAAACCATATCCTGCCCCAAAATAAAAAACGGCAAATAGACCTTAATCCCAACAGCGATGGCACAGGGAGGGATATAACGGTCACTTTTGAGAACCCTCCTTATAAGGGCACGATTGAGATTAAGAAAGTGGACAGGGAGGATTCGGCCAAAACGCTGGCCGGGGCGGAATTTGCCGTCTATGAGGCGGCGGCATACGAAGCTGCAGTAAAAGCCGGGAAAACACCAACGGCAGTAGCAGAGAAAACCACCGGGGCGAATGGTATTGCCAGCTTTACCAACCTCCGCTATGGAACTTATATTATAAAGGAAACAAAAGCGCCGCTGTACTATTACATTGATGAAGCAACCGGCGGGAACAGCACCTATTGGGATAAGTCTGTGAAGGGGTACCGGGTGACCATCCGCGACAACGGCGAGGTGATACCCCTTACCATCACGAACTCGAAGATGTATGTGAAGGTACAGGTGACGAAAAAAGGCTACGCAAATAGGCCCCTGTCGAATGTTACTTTCCACATCTGTAAAGCGGACGGAACATATGTAGGCGAGTTGACCACAAATTCTGCCGGTATTGGATACAGCAAGGAGTATGTGGCTGAGGAACTGGGGGAAGGAGCCTATATTAAAGAAGTCGGGGAAGTGCCCGGATATGAACCATATATAAAGCATCATGTAATCCAATTAAGAACCAACATGACACAACGGGTGCAGCTGGTTTCTGAAACAGTTAAGAATGAGTTAACGCCTAAAGAAGTAAAATTCAGAAAAATAAATGAACTGGGGGAAGGTGTTAATGCGCAGTTTTTGATAGAGGCTGAGGTATACGATGACAGGCAGGGGAAATATGTAACAATATCATCCTCACAGATAAGTCTGTCAAAAAAGAATAATGTATATGATTTAAAGGGGTTAATAGAACAAATTAATAGTATTGCAGAACAGATATCACCTGATTATAAGCCTGTATACATTAATTTTACGGAAATTAGTACGGAAAGTCATTATATTCATGCTGCAAATAGGTGGCAGTTGGTGTATTGGCCATATACCCAGACATTTAGTGGTAATTCTAGTGAGTTCTATAGTTTTGACCAAGATACCCTTACCATAACCTGTGTAAATAAAGTGACACCCATAGAACTAACCATTAAAAAAGTGAATCAATATAATGCGTCCACAAAAGGAGCAGTTTTTTCCATAATACCTGAACTTACACCGGTGGGAATACCAAATAGTGAGATAATTGTGGATATGAAAGAATTGAGTGAATGCACAGTTACATTGCCTTGGGCTGAATGCTATGTCATAAGGGAAATAAAAACACCAGACGGATATGCAATACCAGAATTTCAGATGAGAAGCATGCGGATAGATAGGAGTGAGTTTACCAAAATAAAAGATTCCCAACAAAATATTATCGGGTTAACTACGGAAATTAGCTGGATTAATTACAAGATAATGCCAATTAAAATCAAAAAAGTTGGACCAAATGGGGAACCATTAGATGCTACATTTCGTATATCTCAGGCTGGAAAAGAAAAAAGTACTGTGGAAGTAAAAGCGGAAAATGGGGGGGCAGGATTAATTGATTTAACTAATATTGAACTTTATGGCAGGGGCTATTGCCAAGGTTCGTTGAATGTGGAAGAGATATCGGTTGATTCCAATTATATACTTTTAAACAATTTATTTGAGATTCAAGTTGATACCTCTTTGAGTGAACCGGTAAAAATTATTAATCCACCTTCTGGCGTAACCGGCAAGCTGGAATACATCAATGGCGAATATATATTCGTCATCACCATCACCGACCAGAAAAAGTCCACCGACTTCTACATGAAGAAAAAAGGGGCTGGAACAGATTCCGTCAATGCCAATATAACTTTAGAAGCATATGTACGAGGGAGTTGGAATGGGTCTGGTTCTTACCAGATTTCCAATGGGCCAGGTAACGGTACGAATATAAATCAAGTGATGACCCCCCTGGAATCCCTCCCGTATGGCTGTGACATTTATATCACCGAAACATCGGCCAGCGAAGGCTACAAAAAGCACCCCAGGTTCAAGGCCTTTACCTACTACCCGGATAAGGAAGGCCTGG
>BLLT01000272.1 GCA_011958945.1 Lachnospiraceae bacterium
CGCATGATGGCTTTTTGCTATTCCTGTTATATTCATTTCAATCGCCTCTCTCTGTTTTGCCGGAAAACCGGGGATGCCCGCCCTGCCTTGTCGGACTGTGGCTTATTGGCTATATGCCGCCCGAAAGATCAACTAACAATTTATATTTTCTTGTTCACAGTCTTTCAAGAAAAATCGTAATGACATAACTGTAACCGCAACTTTGTATTTTATATCTTCTGGCACTTTCTTGGGTGGATTTGATAACATCCTCTCAATATTCTTTACCTCTACCCCTGCCATTTTCGCCACTGTCCGTTTAGACAGACCATGATAGGAAACAAGCACCTTCAAGAATGCACATAACTTTAAGTCCTTATCCTCCACAGCACTAAGATAAAGGAACGTAATCTTATTAAAGATGTTGAAACGGTATATAGAATCTTCTGGCAAAAAGCCAACATCCCCCTCAGACAGTTTCCTTATCTGCTCCACGGGCAACTGCAAATATTTAGAAAGTGTATCCACTCTTCGGAAATTGTAGGCAAGGAAAGAAAGCCCCATTTCAGCGGCTGCCTTCTGCTTTCCTTTTGTCAGCAGATAACCGACTCCGTGCCATCTTTTCACTGTTCCATATGGATGTTCAACCACAGTGTTCCGCTTCCGTAAATGCTGCTGGTTGGGGTAGAACCGCAGGATCACCCATTCGTCCCATGAACTTTCTTCTTCGGATAACGTGATCACTTTGAACCGGCGGCTCGTCTTCCGGACAATTCTGTTTTCCCTAGCTTTTTCATAAAAGGCTTCTTCTTTCCGTGTTTCGCCCTCTTTGAATGAGACGATCCGTCTTTTATGAGGTGTACATTTGTTGGGGCATTTCAAACAGGCTGAAAGTCTGTGATACCTGCGGATGCAGGGATCTTTTTTGCCATTCGGGTGGCCCGGACCTGCGTAGAACAGCGTCTGACCCATCGGGCAGATAACTATGTCTTTTTCAATATCGCGCTCAAAATATGGATGTAACGGTGGTTCCCGCCTGACTTCCACAGGCGCTTTCTCCAATCCGCCCTGTGCTTTCATTTCTGCATAGGAAACCACTTCCCCGGTTACTTCTGTATCGGTTTTCTGGAACCGGAACATCCTGCTTTTCTCGCCTTTATTTGGATGCGTTGTAGGAGTATCCCCATTTAAAAGGCACTGCAGGATTTCTTCATCGTTGCTGTATCCTCTGTCCGCGATACCTTCAAGGTTTTCCACTCCTAATGCGGCTTTTGAGGCATTGATACCGTCTCCAAGCAGATGCCAGTCCGTGCATTCACTCGTTACATCATAATGAACAATCAGATGGTTTTTCGCTTCTACCGCAGTCTGCACATTGAAGCTTGGCCGGATGCCGTCCCTCGTTTTCATAAGACGGCTTTCCGGATCAGTAGTGCAAATGTGGTTCTCCCCGCTACCTGCCATCTGTTCCAGTGCTTCAGTCAGCTGGGCTTTGCGGCGTTCCAGATAATCCAGCACACCGACGATGTCTTCTTTTGTCAATGCACCCGGCCTGGATTCGGCGGCATCTGCTTCATCCAGTTCTTTCATGTACCTGCTGATTTTTTCTTCCACATCCAGAAGAACCTTCTTGGCATTGCTGCTGACATAACTTTTATTGTCAGCATTTACCGCACGGAATTTTGACCCGTCAATTACGACTGATTCATGCGAAAGCATCCCCGCTTTGTTGCACAGCCTCACAAATGCCCTGAACACTTCCCTGATTGATTTCGCATTGTCTTTCCGAAAGTCTGCAATGCAACGGAAATCCGAGACAACCTTCCTGAGAAGCCACATCAGTTCCACATTCCGGGATGCCTCCTTTTGCAGCCGCCTGGAGGAACGGATGTGGTTCAGGTAGCCATACATATACAGCTTCAGCATATCGCGGGGATCATAACCGGGACGGCCTTCTTTTGCAGGATCCGCTTTGAAGCCCATGAGGGATATATCCAATGAATCGATAAATGCATCGATGGCACGCACCTCATTATCCCCTCCAACATAATCATCGAGGGTATCCGGCAGTAGAATTACCTGATTCCGATCCGCTCCTTGAATGTACCCCATGCCTGCGTCCTCCATTGTGGTTTTGTTGACTTAATGATACCATATCCCAAACCTTGACTCCATGTTTTCCGGAGTTTTCGGACAGTCTGCAAGTGGTTTTCTGAATAGAAAAAAGAACCCTGCCTGCGGAAACGGCAGACCGCCATCTATTTTCCTCCGATTGTCCCATCGTTTTCAAACTCATTTCCATATGACCTGATTTCTTCCTGATAATTTTGCTTTATCTGTTCCAGCATTCTATTTCGGATATTTTTAAGGTGTTGGATATCTGTTGTAACATACCTTCCAGTCGTTGACTGCTTTATGAGTATTTTCTCATCCTGCAGGACTTGTAAGGCTCTTTGCATTGTATTAGGATTCACCCCTGCCTGTTTTGCCAGTTCCCTTGTCGATGGAAGTTTACTTCCTGGCAAGTAATGCCTGTTAAGTATTTTCTTCAAAAGATCAACCGCAAGCTGATTGTATCTTTTTGTACTATCCTGTCTCAGCATGGCGTCACCTCTTTTTTATGAACCTGTCTATGGAGGAAGCTATTGCGTAAATCCCTATCCCGGCAATTATCGATAAAGGCAGATTCTGCGTATAACGGCATAAGCCTACAATCATCAAGATGACAGGTATTGCTGCATTTTTGAAAATTTTATGTCCATCCATTTTTCCCTTTATAATTCCTTCCCATTAAATATTTTTGCAGATACCATTACAGATAAAGCCAATGCCGCTAATGCCAATATCAACATTACGGGAATAGTTATATTTGATAAAACTTCCATGATCATTGTTGTATTTGCCTTGGCAATAAACAACGGAAACGCAATCAGCAGAAACATGAATATGAGTTTTGATTTATCATATCCAAACTTGTACTGTACGGGCATATAAATACTATAAAGAACGGAAACGGCAAACAAAACCGGTATGACCAAATCTGAACTGAGTCTGATTAAATTTGGAACAAACAACGTATCAATCCAGTATGCCGTACAGCAAAATGCAAACACAATGAAATAAATCAAATATTTACTGGCAACCTGCATATTCCGCGTGTAGGGAAGCGTACATAAAAAACTCGCTGTTTTGGGATACTGGTATTCTTTCATTGCCAGATAGCGGCATATCAGGAATTCAGAATAAATCACTTCAAAAGCAAAAGCCATTGTTGACTGGACCATATTCACTTCATTTGATTTTGCTGCAAGTGCGGCAGGCAGGGCGAACACGATTACAATTATGAACAGCACATATTTTTTTAACAGCATAAAGTCCTTTTTTATTAAAGCTGCCATGATGCATTCCCCCTCTCTATCTTCCCAAGCATAATATTTTCGATTGTTGGGCGCTCCATTAAAGCGTCCGGCATAATCCTGGCAATCTCTTCCGGCTTATCGGTTAATCCTATAAAACTACGCTCCATTGGATTCAAACTTAAGAACAGCTTCCTGCTCTCTGCGTTCAGCAAACTGTTATCACCTTTTACAATCCTGTATGTTTCAAGCAGAGTATCCTTTTTTTCCTGAAAAAGGATGCGCCCGTTGTCAATGAGTATCAGCCTGTCTGCAATCTGTTCCAGATCGGAAGTGATATGGGTTGAAAAGAACACAGCCCTGCCGCTTTTTTTCATGTAGCCTGCCAGTATTTTTAACATCTGGCTGCGGACCAAAGGGTCTAATCCGCTTGTCGGCTCATCCATGATCAAAAGCTCTGCTTCATGTGATAAAGCCAATGCCAAAGAAAATTTCATCTTCATGCCCTTTGACAAGGTGGAGATCTTTTGCTTTGGGTTCAGTCCAAACTGCTCCATGTAATCATTGTAATCCCGTTCCTGCCAGTTTTTATAAGCCGGGGATACAATCCCTTTCATTTCAGACATACTGAATTCTTCATAAAATCCGCCCTCGTCCAATACAACGCCGATACGTTCTTTAAGTGACCTTGTGTTTCCGTTCATGTCCTGTCCAAATAACTTAATGGTCCCGGAATTGAATTTTGCCAGCCCTAAAATAGACCTGATTGTAGTTGTTTTCCCCGAACCATTGACACCTATAAATCCGGTAATGCTGTTATCCGGCAGGGAAAATGAAACATCTGTCAATGAAAAATCCGTGTAAGACTTGTTTAATTTTGATATTTCTAAAATGTTTTCCATATAGAACCTCCCCGTAATATTTTCAAACTCTTTTCTCCGCATATTATTCCGGCTCCGTATATTTTTTTGAAAGCATTTCATTTGCCGCCGATAACCCTTCATGGTATTTTCGATAAGATTCACTTAACTGGCACATTGCCGGAATAAATATGTCATTATATCCGCTCATGCTGTTGAACCGGCGCAGTTCCTTTTCCAGGCGTCCGGCAGGCGTGGTTTCATATTCTTCGGAACGTTTATAGGTAAGATATCTTTCGATTTCTTCATGGTGGTCTGCAATGTATTTTTCTGTTTCATTGACAGCCTCATTTATACTGGATGATGCAGCTTCCATAAATACACTGCCAAGATTCAGGGTTATCTCGTCAAGATACCCTTTCAGATCGTCCGGAATGTCAAAATCAGCACTGTCCAGAAAAGCAATGACTGCATCAAACGCCTCCTGCTGTGTGTCTGTCACAACCAGGCAATTAAGATATGGTGCAAAATGCAGGCAGAGGAATTTTCCGTAATACCCCGGAAAGGCATCTATCAGGCGTTCCAAAACCATCTGCTTTTTTTGAAGCCGATGCAGTCTGCTCTGTATCTGTTCCCAATCATGATTTGATGCAAGCTCCTGGATCAGTCCCTGCTTTTCCTGCTGAATAAGCATTTGCACAGACTTCTTATGGCAGACCTCATTTAACGCCGCCGCATCCTTGTTCGACAGGACATCATGGATGTCCGCAACAGATAACCCCAGGGTTCTTAAAACAGAAACTTTTTTCAAAACAGCAATATCCTCGTCTGAAAAACTGCGATACCCATTCTCCTGTATGGCTGGAGCAACAATCCCCTGCTCTATATAATACTCAATAGCCTTTTTGGTTAAGAAACATTCCCTGCACACTTCGTTGATCAGCATATTTTCACCTCCAAGACCTATGATAAACTAACCCCCAAGGGAATAGTCAATACCTTTCATTAAAAAAATCTGCGTAGCACTTCACTGTTTTTATCCAATGGCATAAGACAGGTATTTTTCAGGAAATCAAAAAAGAGCCATGAACAGCCCTTTTCACATTTATCAGTTATCCATTCATTTTTTACCGTTTTGCTCATATACGAACACGGAAACTCTGTATATTATCACGAAAACTCCCGGCGGGTTTCCATGATTATATGGGCAGTTTCCATGTTTGTATAAGGATTTTGCCTGCGGGTATCGAGCAGCCCTTTGCACACACCTATTCCATCTCCCTGAACGTGCCGGCCATTCCTCCTACAATGC
>BLLT01000273.1 GCA_011958945.1 Lachnospiraceae bacterium
CGAGCCAAGTGGCTGCTTGCAGCAGGGGGGGGCGACTTCGCATTTACGCGGATACAACTATGATACAAAAATGATGGGACTATGATGCAATGGCAATGTAAAATAGAACAGAGAAATAAGGGAAGAGGGGGCGGAATGTATGAGGGAATGCAGGAAAATAGGTGCTAAGGCAGTTCTTGGAACTGTAGGTATGGTGGTTTTTCTGGCAGCTGCCATTTGCGGGTATGAATGGCATTGTTGTATGGTGGAAAAAGATAAGCTGTTGGCAGATAATAACAGACAGAAAATGCAGCTGGACGCTTATGAAAAAAAGCTTGATGAATACATTCAGAGGCTTGCGGAGTATGAAAGAATGGAAGAAGAAAGGGTGGAATGGCTAGAGAATGGTTTTAGCAGGCAGGGCGGCGTGTATTTGATTGGGAAGAGCGGGCAGATGTATGAACTGGCTGAACTTGTGGCGTTTGGGGAGGAGATAGAACCGGGGGTTGCGGCAGCAAAGGCTGATTACCGCCTTGTGAATGACCTGGAACTTGATGACTGGTTTCGGCTTGGATCGGAGAGTATGCCGTTTCGCGGCAGCCTGGATGGAGATGGGCATACAATCAGCGGGTATTTTATGTCTAAATCGGAAACGGGGGCAGAATGCTTTCTCGTATCTGATGGGAATGCGAGGATAGAAAACCTCATAGTGGAAAATAAGATGAAAGCATATTCAGAAGTAAAGATAAATATCAGTACTGATGAGGGGAGTAAAGAAATAGGGGAAGCCCTTGAGGTTCTTCGCATTTTTCCGCAATGCAGTATAAAGCTTAGAATAGAGGGCTATTATGCAGATACCGATGCGCTGGTGGAGGCGCTGGCAGAACATTGGGCAGGGGATTGGAAAAGAACCGGGCAATGTATTAGCGTGAATTTTCTGCCGGAGCATAACTGTGAGGGAAAAGACGCTGTCTCTATGAAGCCGTTTGTTGGACTGCTTGAGGAAGGGGGCAGCAGGATTGTGGAAGAGATTTTGGAAAAGGAGGAAAGTTTTCTTGCATTTATTCGGCTGGAGCAGGTCGAAGGCCTGGAATGCTGTACTTTTGCAGTGCATGGAAAAGAGGAGGAAGAACATCATCTGCTTTTACGGGGGCAGTGGGACGGGGAGGAAGTTGGCCTGCAACATTTTGTGATTCCGCATGCAGAGTATCGAAAGACATATCATAATTATTACATAGAGCAGGAAGATGTTAACTTTGACGGAAAGGCCGATTTGTTGATTCATGAGACAAACAGTTGGGGAAGCGGCGGTTCCTTTTGCGAGTACAGGGCAATCATTTGGGATGTGGATAAAGGCAGGTTTGCTTATTGCCCATCCTTCCCGGAAGTGCTCAATGTCCTGGAATTTGACCGTGGAAGAGTATTATGTAGGGGGAGGTTAGGATGGGAGCAGGAGATAGTGCAGGAATATGGGGTGGTAAACGGCATCTATGAGGAAACCAGACGCTTGGAATTGAAAAGGACATCTCCGGAGGATAGCATGGCAGGGGTGCTCTATTATTATGAAATGGGAAAGATCATACGAACCCATAACCTAACCCGGGGAACGGAGGAAGCATCGGAACTTTATCCGGATTTGTCTTATTGGGGGAAGGGGTAAAAATATGGATACGGAGCAGTGGGATGCTGAAAAAAGTGAAAAGGGTGTAACAGTTCGGACTTGTCTGAACTGTTACAAAAGGACGCCGGATTACACCGGCGTTACGCAAAAAGCGAAATACCCGTTTCCGGTATTGAATAATAAGCTGTAATCAAAACATTCTTCGAGGTATTCCTGAAGGAATTGCTCTTCCGTCATAATATGATTGCTTTTCAGATGATACTGGGAGGGCCATGTGAAATGCGCGCCTACTTGAACAGCTATCTGCTGTGAGAGCTGGCGGATCGTGTTGATAACCAGCCTATCCACCTTTTTTAAAGGCATATCCAACATGGAACTGACGGCCTGTAATGCCAGGCTTTCTTCCAGAATCAAGAACATTTTGAACGTTTTTCCTTCTTTAGATTGATATGAAAGGCGGTCGATAATACTGTTGCCAAAGTGCTCTCCGCTGTAATGTTCACTGACAACTTCTGTTTGCAGGCTGAAAATTTCCTGTATGGAATCGGCCAGGGCGTCTTCCAGGGCTTGTGTATCTTCCTTTGTGTGGTCTTTTTTCCATTTGTTTGATACTTTTCCTGTTATGGCGCGGTCTTCAATCATAATGTGTGCGGTCAGCCATCCAAGGCAAATGCCTATAAAATGATGAATAGATTCCTGTGAGTAATTGGACTCCAGCAAATCTTTTTCCAGAGCAGGAAGCGTTTTATACCGCATATCATCATGCAGATGTTTGTGTATTTCATATCCGCCATATCCGATAGACTTCATATAAGCCTCTTCATCGGAAAAATGTTCCATAGCGTAGTTCCTAAAGTATTTAATGCCTTCGGCGCATGCCCATTGTCCGTTGTCTTCATCTTCGCTAAGATGTATCAGTTTACGTACAATGGAAAAAAGCTTTTGGTGCGCATGGTCGATAGAAGCAACTCCGATGTTGAACTGTTTATTCCATTCCGCTGTTTTATTCATTTTACTCCTTGAATGAAAGGAATCCCCCGTTGGAATAGGGGGCTCCTTTGTAATATTATGGTTTTATATCGGTTATATTATCATTATATGTCGAGAAAGGGGAATGTGTGTCTTTTGACTTGGGAAGAGTGTGGCGGCAGTGTTATACTGCCGCCGGACAAAATGATTAATAACATTGCTAATATTTCAATCCACACTTTGGAAAGTGACATAAACAGTTTATGTGTTTTGTAAAAAAATATCAAGTATTTTTGTATGGGATATCTGCTTGACAATTTTTGGATGGGAAACTATAATAAATTTTAATTACATTTCTAATGAACAGAATATGATTTTGAAGGGCAATTTAACAGAGGTAAATAATATGGTTGCACATATTTCAAATGACGGGTTAAACAGAGAAGAATCTGTAGCGGAACATACGGAAAAGGCACGTTTCTTATGTAATGAAAAAGGAAAAAGATGTGGGTTATCCCATCTCATGTCATTATGTGGGATACTACATGATGTGGGAAAAAATAAGCAGGAATTCGATGATTACCTCCATGGCGATGAACGGACAAGGCAAAAACAGAGAGGGAGTATTGCCCATGCATCTACCGGGGCGAAATATATCTATGATATGCACCATGAAGAGCCGGGCAATATAAAATATATGGTGGAAATGATTTCTTACGCTATAGCGGCACATCACGGTTTGTTTGATTGCGTCGATATAGAGCATGCGGATAAATTTTCAAAAAGATTAAGTGAAGTGGATAGCTATGATGAGGCATGCCGCTGTGCCAGGCGGGATTATCTGGATGAATATGAATTGGATAAAACTTTTGAAGATTCAGCGGATGAGTTTAATTTGGTTTGTAATAAGATGAAAAGTTTATTTAACCGAATACGAAGCGGGTGGAAATCTCGAAAAGAGCCGAATATAGTGGAAAGGCTGTTGGAGTGCAGGTTTTTTCTGCTCGCCTGTTTACAGCGTTTGATATTGTCCATACTGATTGATTCCGATTGGGAATCTACTTCTGACTTTATGCGGCACATAGATACCTTATCTAAATCGCCGAAATTCATCCCGCAGGAGATTTTTGAAAAAGCGGGGGAAAATTTTGCAGCGTATATGGAAAAAAAGAGGGAGGCTACAGAAGCTTCCCAAATGACAGATAAAGAAAAAGCGATATTTAAGGCCAGAAATATGCTGCAGGATGAATGCCGAAAATTTGCCAGGTATCCTGCGGGGATATATTGCCTGCCCATCCCTACGGGTGGCGGAAAAACCTTAAGCAGTCTGGCATATGCATTGGAATACTGTAGATTGCATCCGGAAACAGAGCGCGTTATTTATGTTTCACCGTACATTTCAGTGACGGAACAAAACGCCCAGGTATTTCGCGATGCAATTGGAAATGATGACTGGATACTGGAACACCATTCATCCGTTATCAGAAATGAGGAAACAGGAATTGAGGATTATCGGAACGGGGGAATTTCAAGATATGATATTAATTGGGAAGAGCCGTTCATCTGTACAACATTTGTCCAGTTTATGAACGCTCTTTTTTCGGATAAAGGCGAGTCGATACGGCGGATGCACAGGCTGATTCATTCAGTCGTCATTATTGATGAAGTACAGTCCATGCCGTTAAAGTGCGTACATACATTCAATTATATGATGAATTTTTTAAATGCGGTATGCAATACAAATATTATCCTGTGTACTGCCACACAGCCGACCCTGGGAGAAGCAAAGTGCCCTGTGTGCTACAGTGAGCCTAAGTATATGATAGAAAATGCCGAAGATTGGTTTTGCCGGTTTGAGAGAGTAAGGATACATGCCCCCTGCAGCATTCCCAAGTATACATTTGAAAGCCTTGGCATGGAAATCGAAGAGAGAACAAAAGAATTTCGGTCAATCCTTATAGTGCTGAATACCAAATCAGCAGTAAGGACTTTGTATGATATGTTAAAGGCGAAGAATATTAACGCGGAATATCTTACTACCAATTTATGTGCGGAGCATAGAAGCGATAAAATTGAGTCAATTAAAAAGGTTTTAGGGAAAAAGCAGGACACAATTGTTGTGGTCAGTACCAATTTGATTGAGGCAGGGGTGGATATTTCATTTGAATGTGTTTACCGCTCTATGGCGGGATTGGACAGTTTGGCGCAGACGGCCGGCCGTTGTAACAGGAATGGGGAGATGGAATATGGGGTAATCCACCTGATTCGCCTTGAGGGGGAAAATGCCGGTAATATGGATGAACTGCAGCGAAATATAAGGAAGGCAGAGAGTGTGTTAAATGATTATGGTGAGAGCGAAAAAACAGACAGTCTGCTGATGCCCAAGTGGATGAATGAATATTACAGGCATATATACTATGATGAAGATGCAAAAGATGAAATGAATTTCCCGATTAAAAGAATAGAGAAAAATATTTTTGGACTCTTATCAAGGGGATTTGGAGCAGATGAGAAAAGGAATCAGATGAATCAGGCCTACAAGACGGCCGGCCAGGAATACCGGGTAATAGACGATGATTCATTTGGCGTCATTGTGCCGTATAAAAAGGGTGCAAAGCTTATAGAAACGATTCAGGCAGCGCACGATATGGAGGATGTGAAAGCCGGCATACGGTATGCGCAAAGATACACTGTCAATATCCGAAAGAAGCAGTTAAAAAAGTATGATGGATTGATACAGCCGGTGAGCGAAAACATCCCCGGGATCTATATGGTGGCCGCGCCCGGGGCCTATCATATGGAATATGGGATTTCACCGGAGTGGGAAGTGCTTATATTTTAATTTTATATTATAGGAAATTACGCTACAGCGTTGTAAGTCGCCAAGAAAGAATGCGAAGCATTCTTTGGAATTGGCCGCCGGGCC
>BLLT01000274.1 GCA_011958945.1 Lachnospiraceae bacterium
GTTTATTCCCGCGAGCAACGAGCCAAGTGGCATGCTAAACATTTGGCGACTGCCGCGAGGGTCAAATACCCCGCTGCTCTGCAGCACTGCAAGTTTGAGACCCCGTTGCTTGCAGCGGGGGCTTTGATTTCCGCGGGCAAATACCCCTTCCTTGGAACGCAGCAGGCTCAATGCGCCGCCGGTTACACCTGGCTCATGCGGTCAAGCAGTTCTATTTTCATGTCATACAGCTTTTTTGACAGATCCACATAGACTTTATGGGGGTTCACGAGCCGCCTTGTCTCATCCCAAAGGGTATCCAGTTCCTTCCTGCAGTATTCACGGATATCCATAACTTTGGGTGATTCATAACAGCACTCCCCATTCCGGAAAACAGGGATCATGATTTCCCGCATAGTATAGCTGCCGCCAGGCAGTTTTGTCTTTTTCCATGGCTCCAGCGGGTCGAAAAGAAGCAGCGGCTCATTTTCATCAAAGGTTTCATCCGCCAGGCAGATGAGGTCGGCTTTGATTTTGCCGGATTCCTTTTCATAAATACGGTAGATAGTTTTATTGCCCGGGTTGGTCACCTTCTCGCTGTTTTCGGACAACTTGATTTTAGGGATAAAATGCCCATCTTTATCCATGATGGCCGCCAGTTTGTAAACTCCGCCGAAGGAAGGGCAGTCCTTGGAAGTAATCAGGTTGGTGCCTACCCCCCAGGAGGTGATGGTCGCGCCCTGTACTTTCAAGCTGTCGATGAGGAATTCGTCCAGATCGTTGGAGGCGGAAATAACCGCATCGGGAAAGCCTGCCGCATCCAGCATTTTACGGGCTTTTTTTGAAAGGTAAGCCAGGTCGCCGCTGTCTAGGCGGATACCGTAGAAGGTGAGCGGCACGCCGGCTTCCCGCATCTCTTTAAATACCCGGATTGCGTTGGGAACGCCTGATTTTAATGTATCATAAGTATCTACCAGCAGGATGCATGCGGAAGGGTACATCTCTGCGTAAGTTTTAAAAGCAGTGTATTCGTCCGGGAAACTCATAATCCAGCTATGGGCATGAGTGCCCTTTACCGGAACATCGAACAGCCTGCCGCACAAGACGTTGGAGGTGCCGATACATCCGCCGATAACAGCGGCTCTTGCCCCATAAGTGCCTGCATCGGGCCCCTGGGCGCGCCTTAAGCCGAATTCCATAATTCCATCGCCCCTTGCCGCATAGCAGACCCTTGCCGCCTTTGTGGCAATCAGGCTCTGATGGTTTATAATATTAAGGATAGCCGTTTCGATAAGCTGTGCCTGCATAATCGGCGCAATGACTTTAATTAAGGGCTCCCTTGGAAAAATAACGCTTCCTTCGGGGATGGCATAAATATCGCCGGTAAACTTGAAATCCTTCAAATAGTCAAGAAAATCCCGGCCGAAAATCCCCAGCCCGGCCAGATACTCAATGTCTTCTTCGGAAAAGTGAAGTTCTTTGATGTACTGGATTACCTGCTCTAAGCCGGCCGCTACGGAATAACCGCCTTCGCCGGGGTTGGCGCGGTAGAATGCATCGAAAATAACGGTTTCGTTTTGGTCCTTGTGTTGGAAATAGCCTTGCATCATTGTAAGTTCATACAAATCGGTGAGCAAGGTCAGATTTTGTTTGTTCATGGGTCACTCCATTTCCGCGCTGCCGCTGTACCCTGGCCAGCCGGCGAGGGATCAAATGCTCCGCCCCTTGGGGCATTTCAAGCTTGATATGCCGCTGCTTGCGGCAGGGCTTTGACTGGGGCAGGATTGATTGGCTTTGCTGAGGCATTACACGTCTTGCATCTTAAGTTCGTGGATGCAGCGTATACACAAACTATGATTTTCAATGTCTATAATAAGGCAAAATCAGAAAGAAATCAATTATTTTACCGCAATAAAATTTAAAAGTAAATCTTAAAGAAATCTTAAAAAATTCTTGTGTTCAAGCGGACAGAAATGTTGTATAATTAATAATAGGAAAAGACAGGGGAGAGACTGCCGATAATAATGTGCAGGGGAAATCTGTCCTGCCTGGTAAATCCCTCCGGGGATATGTACGGAAAGCTGAGGTGATGGGATGAAACTGCTGCAATGTATAGGGAAAAAGGTGATGTTGGCGGGCATTTTAATAAGTATGGGCGCTGCATATAAGACAGTGCCGGCCTTGGCGGCAGAGATGCCGGTAAAGCCGGCAGCGGAGAATTCCATATCGGAAAACGCTTTGTCAGAAAATTCCGTATCGGAAAATGCATTACCTGATAACCCGGAAACAAATGGGGATGATGCAACAAAGAAAAATGGGAGTATAAAGGATACGCTGGAAGAAACGGCACAGCCGGAGAACCCGTCAGGGGAAGCGGGCGGAGCGGAAGTGCAGTTAGAAGAAGTGGTGGAGGTACAGGAGGTACAGGAGGAGCAGCCTGCGGCAGTAAGCCCTGACCAATTCCAGACAGTTAACTATAAAGACCAGATATTAACGGATTGGCAGCAGATATTGGATGCCCTGGCATCGCTGACACCCCAGGCGCTGAACGGCTATGGGGACGGGGATAAGACTTTGGTGATGCAGCTGCAGAATGTGGAAAGTATACCGGCGGCAGCAAAGGACAGCATCGCTCCGGGAGAAACGGGATACACGAAAATTTTGCAATGCAGCCTTGGCTCAGGTGTTTCCATTGTGCTGAACGGTTCGGCGGATAACAGTGGGTTCAGGGGTATAAGCAACACGAACGTATCCGTTGCCAGTGAGAAACGTGGTAAGAAGAGCGTGGCAGCCACGGTGCAGTTTGCATCCCATGAGGATATCGGGGCTGTGGTAAGTCTTCAAGTGAATCTGCCCCAGTGCAGTAAAGGAACGAAGGTATCGGTATATGCAGAAACTGTTGCCATTGATGATGAAGGAAATGTGACGGTAGGTGAGAATGCCTGCATAGGAACGACAAAGGCAGGGGAAAACGGGAATGTGGAAATTCCCATCCAGTCCACTGCGAATTATATGTTTGTATATAAAGGGGCCAAAGAGTAAAGAACCCCTTTCCATACAAAAATTTACAGGGCTGTCCATGTGACAGCCCTGTTTCATACACACGGGCATCCAAATGAAATGTGTCAGCAGGCAGGCAGACGCCCGACGCACGGGTAGGGGAAGAACCATCTTCCCCTACCCGTGCGCCGGGGTGATTGACTTTACCCCAAAATTTCTTTTATCTTATCTGTTAAAGCCCTGGCCAACTGTAGATGCCCTTCTTCCGTCAGATGCATGAAATCCACATCATTGGCGGAGGCCGTAATCATTTGATTGGCATCCAGGTAATGGCATCCCATAAGTTCTGAAATTTTTTCAAACTCTTCTGCCAGCTGCTCTGATTTTTCGGCACAGCCACGCCCCATGGTGGCACCAACTTCCGTATCAATATATCTTTTGTCAATATTCTGGGGCGTTATGACGAGAATATTGGCTTTGCCGTTTTGCCAGGCGTCTGTGGCAGCCATTGCTTTTGCAATGAGCCGCTTCAAACCAAGGGCAATGCAGGCAGCAGAAGATCCGAACCTTTCTTTTGTATCATTTGTGCCTAACATAATCACAAGTAAATCCACCGGCTCATGGCTCATCAAACATGGATAAATATAATCCAGCCCTGACAGCGCTTCATGGATAGGGTCCTGAAAACAGGTGGTGCGCCCGCTCAGCCCTTCTTCCAAAATAAGATAATCTTCACCTAAATTCTTTTGGAGCAGACAGCACCATCTTTGGCTTTCATCAAAGCGTCCCCCGGTCTTCGCGCAATACCCATGGGTATTGGAATCCCCGAAACATACGATATGCTTTTTCATTCTGCCCTCATTTCCACTGCTTTAATAAAGCGTTGTGCGATTTCAAGCGGCCTGGTGATTGCGCCGCCCACTACTACCGCAAATGCCCCTGCATTTAGCATTTCCACTGCCTGCTCAGGGCTGTGAACCCTTCCTTCCCCGATAACGGGGATATCCACTTCGGCAGACAGCCGTTTTACCAGTTCATAGTCCGGGCCATCTGTTTTAGGGGAATGGGCAGTATAGCCGCTCATGGTAGTGCCGACCATATCGACTCCCAGCTTCCAGGCATTGATGCCTTCCTCATAAGTGGAAATATCCGCCATCAGGATAGCGTCCGGGTACTTTTTCCGTACTTCCGCAATGAATTCATCAATTGTCTTGCCGTCGCCCCGCTTTTGTGCAGTGCAGTCAAAGGCAATCACATCCGACCCTGCGGCTGCCAGTTCATCCACCTCTTTCATAGTAGGCGTAATGTAGCTTTCAAAGCCCTCATATTTAATCTTAATCAAGCCGATGACAGGGAGTCCGGTTTCTTCTTTGATAGCAATGACATCGCGGATACTGCTGGTACGTATAGCAGGTGTTCCCGCCTGCTTTGCCGCCCGGGCCATCAAATACATGATGGATTTCTCTTCGACATAGAGAGGCTCTCCGGGAACTGCCTGGCAGGAAACAATGATTTTGCCTTTCAATTGTTCAAATAATTCTTCTTTTTTCATAATGCTGTAAACGCCTCCTTAGATAATGTACTGCTCAATGGCTCTATCTATCATATCGGCACATTTTTTCACTTTCTCCATATCTTCAGGGATTAAAGCGGGCAATGGTTTACGTACGCCGCCAATATCCAGGCCGGAACGCATCCGCAGGATTTCTTTGATTACGCCATATAAATTTCCGTGGCAGGCACACATTCCATAGATAACATCGTTGGCGGCATTTTGTATATCCCGTGCCTCCTTCACCATACCGGCATCCATCAGTTCTTTAATCTTTAGGTAAAGTTCCGGCATAACACCATAAGTGCCCCCGATTCCGCCGTCAGCGCCTATGGCCAGCCCTGATACGAGCTGCTCATCGGGGCCGTTGAATACAACAAAATCTTCTCCGCCTTCCGCCTTAAACATTTGGATGTCCTGTGTCGGCATGGAACTGTTTTTCACTGCCACAACCCTGGGGTTCTTTTTCATCTCCCGAAACAGCGGCATAGTAAGCGCGACCCCTGCCAGCTGGGGAATATTATAAATCACAAAGTCCGTATTCGGGGCGCTGGCCGAAATGTCATTCCAATATTCCGCGATGGCATATTCGGGGAGACGGAAATAAATAGGAGGGATTGCAGCAATGGCATCTACGCCAAGGCTTTCAGCATGTGCTGCCAGTTCCTGGCTTTCGGCTGTGTTGTTGCAGGCAACATGGGCGATGACTGTCAATTTATTTTCGGCAGCTTTCATCACATGCTCAAGTGTCTTTTTCCTGTCCGGAACAGTCTGATAAATACATTCTCCGGAAGAACCGCCTACGTAAACCCCTTTCACTCCCTTTTCAACCATATATTTCGTTAAAAGCTCCACGCGTTCCCCGTCCACATTTCCTTTTGCGTCATAGCATGCGTAAAAGGCAGGGATAATCCCCTGATATTTGCTGATGTCTTTCATAGTTACTCCATTTCTGCGCAGC
>BLLT01000275.1 GCA_011958945.1 Lachnospiraceae bacterium
GGGGGGATTGCGGAACTGGAATAGGAGGATACATATGTCAAAAGAAAAAAGTAGTGTAAAATCTTTATTGTTAGGAAAATGGAATACAAAAACTATCGTAGGCGTTGCTATCGGAGCTGCTTTGTTTGGGGTTTTGATGGTATTTGGGGGTATCAAGGTGGCGACGAACACATCCCTTTCATCGGCAATGGTGGTAGTAGTGGTGGTAGGGGCTTTGTTTGGGCCTTTGCCGGCTGCTTTGGCTGCGGGGCTTGGAAATGTGATTGCGGATTTAATCAGCGGATACGGATTCTGGTTTGACTGGTCTATCGGCAATGCGGTGCTTGGCTTTTTCGTAGGGCTTTTGCCGCTTTATGGCGCCCGCATTGAAGATGGCGTTTTTCAGGTAAAGCATGCGATTATCTATACAATACTGTGTATCATAGGCAATGCCTTGGCTTTCGGCGTTGTAACGCCCATATTTACCGTATTGTTTTTCTCTTCGGAGTTAACGATTACCTGGATTCAGGCATTCAGCGCAATCATTTCCAATGCATCCATATTGGTTATTGTGGGTATACCTGTATTGTTCCTGCTTGCTAAGAGAAACGCACGTGCGACTAATTTATCGAAGGAAGACTAATGAAAACACCGGTTATAGAATTTAAAGATTTCAGCTTCCGCTACAAATCACAGACGGAAGAAACATTACATGATATCAATCTTACCATTTATGAGGGGGAGAAGGTGCTGCTCCTTGGCGCCAGCGGAAGCGGGAAAACCACATTGGGCAATTGTATCAATGGGCTGATACCCTTTTCCTTCCCCGGCGTGATAAAAGGGTCCTGCAAAATATGCGGGAAGGAAACACAGGGAGAGAGCATCTTTGCCATCAGTAATTTTGTCGGTACCGTACAGCAGGATACGGATGCCCAGTTCGTAGGGCTGTCCGTAGGGGAGGACATTGCATTTTCCCTGGAAAATGATGCGGTATCGAGAGCGGAAATGCTTCCCAAAGTGGAAGGGGCGGCCAGAGTGGTAGGGATGGAAGAATTTTTGGGGGAACTACCATACAGCCTGTCCGGCGGACAAAAGCAGAAAGTAGCCTTGGCAGGGATTTTACACAATAATGTAAAGATTCTGCTCTTTGATGAGCCGTTGGCGGCGCTTGACCCGGCCATGGGGATGGCAGCGGTGGATTTGATTGACCAGGTTTACAGGGCGCAGGACAAAACGGTGGTGATTATTGAGCATAGGCTGGAAGATGTGCTGTACCGCCATGTGGACCGTATCGTTCTCATGCACGAGGGGAGAATCCTGATGGACACTACGCCGGATGAACTGCTTTCCTCGGATATCTTGAAGGAAAACGGCATCCGTGAGCCCCTTTATATCAGCGCCTTAAAACATACGGGCCTGCATTTTTCCAAGAAGGAACACCTGGAAGATATTGAGGAACTGGACTATGAGAAATATAAGGTGCCTTTGCAGCAGGCATTTCATAATGTGAAAATCGAACGCAGGGAACCGGAGGGGGAAACGCTGTTAGATGTGAGAAACGTGGACTTTTTCTACGGGGATCATCAGGTGTTAAAAAATGTCAGCTTCTCGGTTCATAGAGGAGAGCGGATTTCCGTTGTAGGTAAAAACGGGGCGGGGAAATCTACTATCGCCCGTCTGGTTTGCGGCATTATTCGGCCGAAAAATGGCGAAGTGCAGCTGAAAGGCCAAAACTATATGAAAATGTCTATCCGCGATATTGGCAGGATGGTGGGCTATGTAATGCAGAACCCGAACCAGATGATTGTCAAGGACATGATACGGGATGAAGTGGAATTGGCCATGAAGCTGAACGGTTTTACGGAAGGTGTGGAAGAACGCTCGGAAGAAGTAATAAAGATGTGCGGGCTTTATGCGATGCGTAATTGGCCGGTGTCCGTTTTAAGCTATGGGCAGAAGAAGAGGATTACCATTGCTTCGATTCTTATTTTAAAGCCTGAACTGATTATTCTGGACGAGCCAACGGCAGGGCAGGATTATAAGCATTATACGGAAATTATGAATTTCCTGGAAGGGCTGAACCGGGATTATAATATTACAATTTTATTTATTACCCATGATATGCACTTGGCAATTGAGTATACGGACCGCTCTATCGTATTTGCTGATGGGGAATGTATTGCAGACGGGCCGGTTTATTCGGTACTTTCCAACGAAGATATTATCCGCAGGGCGAACCTGAAGAAGACTTCCCTGGTAACGTTGGCGGAGCATGCCGGGCTGAACCCAGAGAACTTTATCTATAATTTTATTGAAACGGAAAGAAGGGCGAGACAAAATGGATGATAAGCGTTTATTTGTGAATACAACTCCTGGAAACCGTTTCCTAGATAGATTGACCGGAAAAACAAAAGTGAGAACGTTTCTGATTCTCATCGTGCTGTTGATTGCAACCTGGGATATCAGGGTGATTCTTCCGTTTTTTATTCTAAGTTGGATCGCTTTGATTTCATTGAAGCCGGACTGGAAAAAGGTGTGGGGGGTTATGGCCTTTGTGGTAGTGATGAACCTTTTCAACCTTTTCCTTGTATGGGTGGTCAGGCCGGATTATGGGCTGAGTATATGCGGCGGTTCTACGGTTATTTTTAAACTGACGGACTTTTATATCATAACATCGGAAACCCTCTGGTATTTTATGGTGCGTTTTTTGAAGCTATTTGGAACTTTTACGATATCGCTGACTTTTATCCAGTGTATTACGCCCAGTGAAATGGCGGCAGGGTTATATTCCTGTAAGGTTCCTTACAAGGTATGTACGATTTTTTCCATTGCTTTCCGTTATATTCCGGATATCAGCCGTGACTTTCACAGCATTAAAATTTCCATGCAGATGCGGGGGATGGAATTGGATTCCAAAAAAACCAGCCTATGGACGCGTTTAAAGCAAAATGTTCTGATTCTGGTGCCGTTGATTATTACTTCCTTTGACCGGGTGGGCAATATTGCAAACGGTATGGATCTTAGGGGATATGGAAAAAATAAGACGCGTACCTATTATGCGGAACACGAAGACGGTCAGGGCGATAAGAAGATGAAAGTAGTTTATATGCTGTTTTTTGCAATTATGATTTTTGTTATTATTTGGAGAATTTTCTTTCCTAGCGAGTATGAGGTTTGGTGCCCATGGATCAAATAAATTTTAAAAAAATATTTTTGGATTCTTTAGGGGAATTGCAGGGGCTGCTACAAATCCCTTCGGTTTATGATGAAAAAACTGTTTCCGGGCAAATGCCTTATGGAGAGGGTTCCTGGCGCGTATTGGATTATATGCGCCAGATTGCTTTTCGAGATGGGTTTGAAGTATTGGAATATGATAATCACGCTATTGCAGTCCGTATGGAAGCAAAAGAAGAGCGGGTGGATGTGGTTTCCCATTTAGACGTAGTGGAGCCGGGAGAAGGGTGGGAATATGATCCTTTCTGTGCGGCGGTGGAAAATGGATATCTGATTGGGCGAGGCACGGAGGATATGAAAGTTTGTGCCTGGCTGACCTATCTGGCGCTGCGTATGATAAGCGCGCAGAAGCTGCAGCTAAACCGCGAGATACGTCTTGTATTCGGATGTGATGAAGAACGGACGATGGCGGATATGCACCATTATATAGGTAAGGCCGGAGAGCCGGAATTCGCCTTTACACCGGATGGCCGTTTCCCCATGTCCATCGGGGAGAAGGGGGCGCTGATGTGGAGGCTGAAGGGAAGCTACCGGGGGGCCTGCAAATGGTTTCAGGGCGGTGTGCAGTGCAATGTGATTCCATCTTCCGCCAGAGCATGCATTTTGGATACTTCTTTAGAAACGGAACTTCAGGCATACATTGCCGGGCACAACTATGATATATCCTGCATGATGGAAGGCGGGGAACTGATTTTGGAGTCCAGAGGAAAGGCGGCGCATGCTTCCATGCCTCATTTGGGCCATAGCGCGGTGACAGATTTGCTGGATGTGATTGCCGGGGTGACGGGGGATTCGGTACTGGGCAACCTTTACCGCTGTTTCGCTGACCCTTATGGTTCCGGCATCGGTTTAAAGGCGGAAGATGAGTCCAAGGGTGATTTCACGTTAAGTTTAGGCGTGCTTAATATAGAAGAGGGGCATTTGTATGGGGAGGTGGATGGAAGATATCCTTATGGAATGACTTCCAGGGAAGCCACAGAATGCGTAGAAAAGGTATGCCATGCGGAAGTTTTCCTCGACTATGATGCGGCACCTAATCTTTGCGGAAGGGATGACCCTTTCGTCCGGGAACTGCTTGCCGTTTACCGGGAGAAGACAGGGGACTTTTCGGAACCGGTCATATCCAGTGGGGTATCCTACAGCAAAGTATTTGGACACTGTGTGGCCTTTGGGCCTGTGGATAAGCCGGAAGAATATCTGGCGCATAAGGCTAATGAGAAAATAGCATTGGATAGGTGTGTGAAGCTGTTGGAGATTTATTACGATGCAATTTATAGGATTGGTATTTTATAGATAGGCATTTCTGAATTTCGAAAGGAGAATGAGTGAAAGGATGAAACCATGTATTTTATTACAGACTGATTTTTCCCTGACTTGGAGTGCTGTAGCCAGTATGAAGGGGGTGATTAAGATTGTGGACCCTTCCCTGGATGTGCAGGATATTTGCCATGAAATAAAAAGCTTTGACCCTTGGGAAGCCAGTATGTCTTTGAATACGGTGGAGCCTTACTGGCCGAAGGGGAGCATCTTTGTGTCGGTAGTGGACCCTGGTGTAGGAACGAAAAGGAAGGCTTGCGTTGCGCTGCTTGCGGATGGCAATTACGTGGTGACCCCTGACAATGGCACGTTGACCCATTTGTTTCACAGGGTAGGGGTGAAGGAAATAAGGGAAATTGATGAAAAGGTGAACCGTTATAAAGCCCAGGAAGAGGTTTCGGTATTTCATGGGAGGGATATTTTCGCTTATTGCGCGGCAAGGCTGGCCAGCGGTCTTATCACATTCGAACAGGTAGGGGATAAATACCCTGTTGAGGAGGTTGTGATCTGTGAAGAGTATGAGAAGAAGCCTGTCCTCGGGCAGTGCAGCGCCAGCGGCTTTATTCAGTCAGGTTTAAAGCATTTTGGCGGTATACAGGTAAATATTACAAATGAAGAGTGGAAACAGTGCGGCTTTCAATTGGGGGATATGGTGCATACGGTGATTATGCATAATGGGGAAATGGTATTTGAGAAGGATATCCTATATCATGAAGCCTTTGGCTGTGTGGAAAAATCGGAGCCGATTTTGTACTGCGGATCATCCAGGTATTTGTGCCTGGACTGCAATATGGATAATTTCATGGGCATCTATGGAATTGAGTCCGGAAAAGAGTGGGAGATTGCTTTTACAAAGGTGTAGCGTTAATGCAGCTTCCCGGCGCACACGGGCGTCCGAATGAAATGTGTCAGCAAGCTGACAGACGCCCG
>BLLT01000276.1 GCA_011958945.1 Lachnospiraceae bacterium
AACACTGTGGCGTAATTTCCTATAATATAAATAAGCCTCCTGTAGCAGACGCCCTGCAGCGTTTTATGATTCCCCTGTCATAAGACCAATCAGTCCGCAGCTGAAATCACAAAGACCTTAGAGTCAAAATCACCCCGATATCCATCCCATTCATTTTCCTCTCCTGCGGAATAATCGGTTGTTATCATACCGATATTCATCAGTTCATCGCCAAAGTAACAGCCTTCCCTGCCGGAAATCCGATAACATATATCTTCTTTCAGCCCTTGCAGACGTATTCTTGAATAAGGGAGGTTTGCCCCATTCAACACTTTATACCATCCTATTACTGCCAGCGTCCGTTCCTCGTTCACTGCCATCCATGCGGTGATATTGCCCTCGAAAGGGCTGCTCAGGCGGTAAAACGTACCAAACTGCAGCACCTCCCTGTATTTTTTCATAAATTCTATCTGCTCTTTTACCTGGCTGATTTCTTCCTCCGAAAGCTTGTTCAAGTCCAGTTCATAGCCGAAGGTTCCGAAATATGCCACATTTGCCCTCGTGTGCAGCGGTGTATTCCTAAACACCTGATGGTTGGGCGCTACGGACACATGGCTTCCGATACTGCTCACCGGATAGCAAAAAGAGGTTCCGTATTGGATTTTCAGCCTTTCCACCGCATCCGAATCATCGCTTGCCCAGCCCTGGGGCGCATAATACAGAATTCCCGGGTCAAACCTGGCCCCGCCGCTGGCGCAAGATTCGAACAGCACCTTAGGGAACTTAGTAACCAGCCTGTCATACAAATCATAAACCCCAAGAATGTATCTATGGAACACCTCCCCCTGACGGTCCGCCGCAAGCCCTTTGGAGTAGCATTCTGTAATGCTCCGGTTCATATCCCATTTCACATAAGATACTTTCGCGCCGCCCAATATCTTCTCCATCATTGCATAGATAGCGTCCACCACCTCTTTGCGTGAAAAATCCAGCACATACTGGAATCTGCCATGGCAGCTGTGACGCCCTGGCGTCTCGATAATCCAGTCCGGATGCGCCCTATAAAGTTCTGAATCCTTATTCACCATTTCCGGCTCAAACCACAGACCGAATTTCATGCCCAGATTTTCTATTTTCTCCGCCAGTCCTTCTATCCCCTCCGCCAGGCGTTCCGGATTGGCCACCCAGTCTCCCAGGCCGGCGCGTTCATGGCATCTTTGCCCGAACCAGCCATCATCCAGCACAAATAGTTCCACGCCGCATTCCTTCGCTTTTTCCGCAATCTCAATCAGGCGCTCCTGAGTAAAATCAAAGTAAGTAGCTTCCCAGTTATTGTTCAAAATAGGCCTTACCCTATCCCGCCAATATCCCCTGGCCAGCCGTTTTTGATATAATCTGTGGAATGTTTGGCTCATCCCATTTAAACCGTCTGCGGAATAAACCGCCACCGCTTCCGGGGTTTGGAAACTTTCCCCGCCCTCCAGCTTCCAATCGAAGCCGGAGGGATGAATCCCCATTAAGACTCTCGTTGTATCATGGGTATCCACTTCCGCCTGCGCCAAAAAATTACCGCTGTAAACCAGGCTAAAGCCCATGGCTTCCCCCTGGAATTCGTCAGCCGTAGGGCGTTTGAGGGCAATAAAAGGGTTATGCTCATGGGATGAATGCCCTCTCCTGCTGCCCACGGACAAAATCCCCTGCTCCAGTTTCCGCACTTTCACATGCCGCTCCCTTGCCCAGGCACCGGAAAGCTGTACCCAGTCATAATCGCAGTCCGGCAAATCCAGGCAAAGGCTCATAGCCGATAATATATGCACCGCGCCTTCCCCCCGGTTAATAATCCGGGCGCTCCGTGCGACTGCCCCTACTTCGAAAATTGTATACAAAAGTTCCAGCCCTATGCCCGTCACTTCATCTTCCAGATAAACGGTCAGCGTCATCGCTTCCTTAGGAGATTCCGTATAAGTTGCAGGCAGCCCTTCCAGCTTTGGTTTGCCTTGGGCAACGGAATAGTCTTTAAAACGAAAATCCACAATCCTGCTGCCATTTTCCTGCAATATCTCCACCGCCGGCTGGCGGTAATCCGAAGTTCCGTATACCCCATATTCCTGTTTGATATGTCCTAGCGAAAACAGTTTGCTGTCTTCGAAAACACAAGCGGACATGGGCCTTGGCAATATTTCCAGAAGATAGGAATAATCTTTATCCCCCTTTACTCTTTTCCCGAAATACAGCTGGCCTAAATGTCCGTTAGGCAAAACTTTCATGATATAGCTAATCGTTTCATTATACAAATGAAATATTTTCGTCTCTTGTTGATATGTGATATGCATCCTTGTCTTTGTACTCCTTTCAAAGGTTTCTTCGTGTCATCTACCGGTTTTTTCCGGTAAGTAACTACAGCTACGGCAAAATACGCTGTCTAATATTATAAACATTTTTTTATTGGATGCATAGTACTACCTGTCTTGAAAAACACATCAAAACATGCAAAATGTTAAATTTTCATTACGCGTCCACATGCCGGCGCAGTATTTCCATCACCTCTTCCAGGCTTAAGTTTGAATTGTCAATCAGTTCTTCAAGGCTTTCCAGCCTGGCCATCCTTTGTTCATTGATAAGATCCTGCAGTTCTTCCCTTTCTTTCTGTATCCTGGTTTCCAATGCATCAATGACTTCTTGTTTATCCGCTATTTTCTCTTCTATGGTTTTTCTGACTCCTCTTGCCATATTTACCTCCATTTCTGCCATACAGGCCCTCGCAAACTCCAATGCAAAAGAGATTCCAAGAGCTTATCCTTACTGATATTCGTAGGACGGGCTTAATGCATTATATGAGGGAAAAGGACGTTTTATTCCGGCAGCATGAAAAGACTTTCCGTGTTTTACCCGCTTCGGCGTACGTGAAAATTAATTTCCGCTGAAAAATATCTCGAAAAACGATTTGCTTCCCGCCCTTTTTTCTTATATAATGTTTTAGAATAAAAAATATAAAACGCATAAAAAGCAAAGGAGTCAACCATATGTCTGGTTCTACATTCGGCACATTTTTTAGAATATCCACCTGGGGGGAATCCCACGGCAAAGCCTTAGGCGTTGTTATCGACGGCTGCCCCGCAGGCCTGCCCCTTGGCGAAGAAGATATTCAGGAATATTTGAACAGGCGCAAACCCGGCCAAACCAGGATTTCCACCCCCCGGAAGGAAGATGACCTTGTAGAAATCCTTTCCGGCACTTTCGAGGGACTTACCACCGGTACGCCCATCTCCCTTATGGTCAGGAATACTTCCCAAAAATCCCGGGATTACAGCGAAATTGCATCCTATTACCGCCCTGGCCATGCGGATTATACCTTTGACCGGAAATACGGCTTCCGGGATTATCGCGGAGGGGGACGCTCTTCCGGCCGGGAAACTATTGGAAGGGTAGCTGCCGGAGCAGTAGCGGCTAAGATTTTAAAAGAACTGGGCATAGAACTTTTGGCATACACCAAATCCATAGGCCCCGTTCAAATAGATGAAAATAGTTTTCATAAAGAGGCCATCCTACAGACCTCCACCTGCATGCCGGACTATGAAGCCGACAAAAAAGCCGTAGAATACCTATCTTCCTGCATGGCCGAAAAGGATTCTGCGGGAGGTGTCATCGAATGCCGCATCACAGGTGTTCCTGCCGGAATCGGTGACCCGGTCTTCGAAAAACTGGACGCCGGCCTGGCAAAAGCCATTATGTCCATCGGTGCCGTAAAAGCCTTCGAAATCGGCGATGGCTGCCAGGTCAGCACTGCCAATGGCTCTTACAACAATGACAGCTTTATCTCCCAAAAAGGAACTGTCACAAAAAAAACAAACCATGCAGGCGGCATTTTGGGCGGCATCAGCGATGGGGATGAAATTATTTTCAGGGCATACATAAAACCTACCCCTTCTATTTTCAAAGAACAGGAAACCGTAAATAAAAATGGGGATAACATTCAGATTTGCATCAAAGGCAGACATGACCCGGTCATTGTCCCCCGCGCCGTAGTAGTCGTGGAGTCCATGGCCGCCCTTACCTTGGCTGACGCCATGATGGCCAATATGTCTTCACGGATTTCTTATCTAAGAGATTTTTATTCCCATGAGCAGTAGGCCAGGCAGCATATTTATATTAATAACCCAATCCTATAAGTTAAAAACCTCACTGCAAACCCGATACCCGTTGCTTGCAGTGAGGCCTTTGATTTAAAAAGATTCGGGCACGAAAAGCCCTGCCCAGTCTTATTTCCTACAGATCCACATACCTTGGCTTATAGCGTTCTTTTATATCCTTCTTCGCCTCCATCACCATATGCCTTTCCTTAGAATCCTTTTCCGCCCCCAATTGATGGAAAATAATACAGTTAGGCTTCGCCACGGGAAGTTCCCGCCCATTCATTACTAAAAGCCCCTTTTCCATATCCACATTAAAGAAAGTCAAGGTATCCGACTCGTGATTTAATGAAACCAGATGCCTGTTATCCGGGAAAAGCGCTGCGTCTTTCGGATAATCGCCGCTAATTGGCAGGCAAAATATTTTTTCCAGCAGCCCGCTTTCATGGTTAATCCGATATACCACCACACTATTGTCCCCTGCATTGGAACTTACCATATAATGATAGTCCGTTGAGAAGTTCAATGCACTGGCCGCAGATCCGGTGGCATGGTAGTCGTTCAGGGTAGAAATGGTCTGCAGTTTTTCGAACTCCGGATTATTGTTTGCCTCCCTATAGCCATATACATCGATACAATTCTTCAGTTCATGTACGATATAGAGTAAACTGCCGTCCGGGGAGAATTTCAAATGCCTGGGTGCCGACTCCTGCTCGCTGCGAATCACATCGGCCAGCCCTAAAGTTCCTTTTTCCTTGTCCAGGCGGTATACCTTCACATGATCCATCCCCAAATCCGCAGCGCACAGATATTTATTATCCCTGGTCATCTTTACGCAGTTCACATGAGGCCTGAAGTTCCTCTCCGCAATGCTTCCCAACCCTTTATGGAAAATCTCATCCGTGATTTCACCGACCCCACCGTTTTCCTTTAACCTTAACACTGTAATCTTGCCGTCATGATATCCGGCAACAAAAAGAAAATTGTCTTCGTAATCCGTGGACAAATAACAGCCCCGCATCCCGTTGATAGACGCGTGATCTATTAATTCCAGCCCTCCGTCCGGCTGTATACGAAAAGACTCCACACCAAAATCTGTAATAGAATAAAGGCGTTTCTTGTCATGGGATATGGTTACATAGGAAGAATTGGTGATTTCCACCTGATCTTTTGCGTGCAATCTTCCGTTTTCCATATCTACATCATAGATCTTTATTCCGTGCTTATCTCCCTTTCCCATCGTATACGTTGAAACGTATGCTATATATTTTTCCTTTTCCATTGGACTGCCCTCCTCCATAACAGTATTATGCCTATAGATATTGTAACACAATGTAACAGTTCAGTC
>BLLT01000277.1 GCA_011958945.1 Lachnospiraceae bacterium
GGGAAGCCGAAGGCTGAACTGTTACACTTATCTGTTGCCTATCTGTTATGAACTTTGCACCGGTTCACCTAACTCCTATTGCCTTCTTCTTTCTTCTAGGCTATAATAAACTCATCAATACATATCCCCATCATCCACGGGGAACACCTTTCCGCACTTTTCCTTATCATGCTTCGAAACAGGAAGTTGCGGAAGCTTTTTTCATCTTTTATAGAAAAGCTTGTGTCTGTGCGGCAACCGCAGGCTTTTCTGCAGGCAAAGCTGCCGCAACACCAGGCAGCCCAAGCCATATTAAGATAATCAAAGCCGCACAGAAAGAGGTTAAAATGAGCAGATTTACTTTACCCAGAGACATTTACCACGGAAAAGGATGTCTCGCCGAACTGAAAAACTTAAAAGGGAAAAAAGCTATCCTTGTTGTGGGAGGCGGCTCCATGAAACGTCAGGGATTCCTGGACAAAGCGGTGGAATACCTGAAAGAAGGCGGCATGGAAGTCAGCCTTTTCGAAGGCGTAGAACCCGACCCTTCCGTGGAAACGGTTATGAAAGGGGCACAGGCTATGCGCGATTTCGAGCCCGACTGGATTGTTGCCATGGGCGGCGGTTCCCCCATCGATGCGGCCAAGGCTATGTGGGCTTTCTACGAATATCCGGATACCACATTTGAAGATCTGTGTATTCCTTTCAACTTCCCGGAATTGAGACAGAAAGCAAAATTCGCCGCAATCCCTTCTACATCCGGAACGGCTACCGAAGTAACTGCATTCTCCGTTATCACAGACTACGCAGCAGGCATCAAATATCCTTTGGCAGACTTCAACATTACGCCTGATGTAGCTATCGTAGACCCTGAACTGGTAGAAGCGCTCCCTCCCAAGCAGGTTGCCTACACAGGAATGGATGCCCTGACCCATGCCATTGAAGCTTATGTATCCACTCTTCACTGCGCATTTACTGACCCGCTGGCTCTTCAGGCCATCGAAATGGTATTCGATTACCTGCCCGCTTCCTATAACGGCAATATGACCGCCCGCGAAGAAATGCACTATGCACAGTGCCTGGCCGGAATGGCTTTCTCCAACGCATTGCTGGGCATCGTACACTCCATGGCTCATAAAACCGGCGCTGCATTCTCTACCGGCCATATTACCCACGGGTGCGCAAATGCAATGTACCTTCCTTTTGTTATCAAATACAATGCAAAAGAGCCTGCCGCAGCATCACGTTACGCAGAAATTGCACGCAGGATGGGATTGTCCGGCACTTCTGAACAGGCCCTGATTAACAGCTTATGCGAAAAAATTGATGATTTCAACGTAAAATTGAACATCCCTAAGACTTTGAAAGACTTCGGCATTGACGAAACAGAATTCAAAGAGAAAATTGCTAAAATTTCCGAACTGGCCGTTGGCGATGCATGCACGGGCTCCAATCCAAGAACCATTGACCCTGCTGCCATGGAAAAATTATTCACATGCATTTATTACGGCACAGAAGTTGATTTCTAAAAAATTAATCAGTGAAGGGCTCACCTTTCTTGGGATGAGCCCTTCAAATGCTAGTACTCTGTATCAAAATTTCTCTTCATATACAATAATGGATATGGGGTTTCATAAAAAGCTTTTGCAAGCGGATTTTGTTCATTTACAGCAAGTTCATTTATCGAATAGTTATCAATCCCATATTGCAATATTTCCGCCAATGCCTTCTAACTGGTTATAAATCTTTATTTAATTACACCCTAAAAATTCCGCTGTACATTAAGTACCTCCATCAATGCCTCTTGTAAAACTCTTGATATATTGATTCCAGCATGTTCGGCCTCATAATTGAGCCAACTAGGGATAGTTACATTTTTTCTGACTGCTTTTGTGTCGATTTTCCTTCTGTACTCTTCGGAATCAATATCAACCAAAGATATAACTGTTGTTCCATCTTCTGCAAAAGTTCCGTTATTCACATCTAACGAACTTATTTCTGATGGTAGAGGAATTTCCTTTTTATCATCTTCTAATGATACACATTTTAATTCAATTGCATCTCTTGCCATTTCTATGGCATTCTTCATGTCTTTTCCTTCTGTTAAAATTTCCAGATCAGGAACCTCTACTAAAATAATCGTATCTGTAATTGTAAAAAATGCAGGATATACATTTTTCATCTTATAATCTTCTCCGTATGTTGTATAAATTTATGATAACCAAAAAATTCTATTTTTGCTTATCTGTTAGTATATTAAAGTTTTCTTCTTTTTATGATAGCTTTTGCCAATCTTTCATCAATTTCTTTATGTCTTGGAACTTCCTCCTTTTCTTCACCTCTAGTATAAATGTCATGATTGCTTCCGTGTCTTTCAAAGACAAAACCTGAATCTTCAAGTTTTTTGACTAAATCCCTTTGCTTCATCAGCTTACCTCCAGATAAACAGGTATATTCCTTCTGAGTATTTTCCTCCTTCAAATATTACTATACACACTTTATGCGCATATGTCAATATTCATTTATACTTATTTTATGCGCATAAAACGATTCTTTCATTGCCTCAAACAGAAGGGCAGTAATTTCCCTTTCAATGGGTTTGGCTGGGATGACGATTTGCATAGATTCCTAAAAACAAAAGCAACACCACCATTAATTTTATCTTGAAACTGTCTTAAAGTAATATTTATAGGATCATCTTTTCGTTGCGGTAATCATCAATCGCTTTGTGGAACAGAAAAAGAAACAGAAAGAGAAAAAACTTGACAGGCGCAAAAAGCTGCGCAGAAATGGTGTGAAATATGAACATTAAATGTAGCTGGTGTAGCAGCTGGATCAACGATTTTGATCAGGCATGCCCGAACTGCGGGGGAGTTAATGAAAATTTCCGGCGGCAGGGAACCGGTGTTCCTCAAACTATTGCAGAGTTAAAAGAGTGGGCTGGAAAACATCATCTGCCGCTTGATCAGATGCGGACTTATATTGGTGTGAATTATACCGCCCCAAAGGCTTTTGGAATTTATAAGGATGAAACTACCGGCAATTTTATCGTCTACAAAAATAAAGCGGACGACACCCGTGCTGTCCGCTATGAGGGGCCGGATGACGGTTACAATCATTATCGTGACAATATGTATTACTGGTATGATACGACAAATACATGGTACATATACGACAATGACATAGACGCCTGGGATTCTGACTGGTAAAAGAGAGATTCGGCCATAACCGGAGTGCGGCGCTAAATACCATTGATTTGCTTCCAAAACAGCATACAGACAGCGCGGCAAAACGCAATTACCGCCGCTTCCTTGCTACACGCCCTCCGGCGGTGCAGGCACTTCCTGCGGCACACCTTCCGGCATCACTTCCTGCGGCGGAACTTCCCCCCGGCGCTCCGGCTTCCGGCGGCACTTCTCCCGGCACACCGCCTTCCGGCAAAACTTCCTCCACCACCGGCTCCGTTCCCGGCAAATGATAGCAAATCACAGGCGTTCCTTTCTCCACATATCCATAAATCTCCTTTGCTGCGGCATAAGGCAGGTTAATGCAGCCGTGGGAACCGCTCGTCTTATAAATATTCCCGCCAAAAGAATCCCTCCAGGTAGCGTCATGCATCCCTACATTATTATTAAAGGGCATCCAGAAATTAACCGGGGTTCGGTATGTTTCCCCCACCAAAGTAGCGTCTCTCTGCTTATAGGTCAGCCCATAAATCCCTGCTGGCGTATCATATCCTCTGGATGAGTTACCTGAGACAAAATCGGACTCAAGAACCATCTCCCCATCTATGTACAGGAATAAATGCTGTGCGGTCAGATTAATTTCCACATAAGTGTTCCCATAGTCCGGCATTCCATAAGCTGCTGCCGTCTGATGGTAAACCGGAACACGTTCCCCGCTTTCCCCGCGTTCAATCATTTCCTGCAGTTCTTTCGCTTCCTGCCCGGTATCCATCCACCACCCATAATCCCCCTTATCAATCACTATCTCCACTCCATAGCTGGTCTGAAATGTCCGTTTCTTAAAAATCGTATCGTATTTTTTCCGGAGGGAAGACACATACTCGCTTATTTTTTCTTCATCCAGCGTCACACGAAACCCATCCACTTCCACCCAGTCATAAATTACCCCGCCGTCCAATACTTCCTCTTCCTTGCCAAACAAATAAGCAATACGGATATTAGCCAGCCTTTCCAACTTTTCAAAAGCTGCCTGCAGGCGCTCATTTTCCAATGTAATTTCCGGCCTCTCATAACAGCCCGCTTCCTCCAGGTTCACCCTCTCTTCCAGTTCTGCTACGGCTGCCTTGACAGCCTCCAGCGTTTTCGCCCGGTTCAGCTGGTTTCCCTCATTTTCCTTTACTATCTCAAACCCTTTTCCTTCAGCAGTGCCTGCGATATAAGCATTTTCCGGCTTCATGGCAAAGCCCTTCTGAAATCCTTTTAAACCGTCCAGCCTTGCTTCCAGCGCATCCTCCTGGTATGTAATCAGCTTCTTTGTCTCAAAATCCCTATCCTGTTTCAGGAACCACAAATATCGATTCTGCCCCCTTAATATCTCCTCAAACG
Organism: Lachnospiraceae bacterium; assembly: GCA_011958945.1. Taxonomy (GTDB): domain Bacteria; phylum Bacillota; class Clostridia; order Lachnospirales; family Lachnospiraceae; genus Kineothrix. The sequence continues at coordinate 4,551 of BLLT01000277.1, forward strand.
GCTCTGTGGACAAATAGGAAAGCCCGATTTCCGTGCCTAAAATTTCCTCTTCCAGCATAGTTCCATCTGTACACCGCTCTTCCACTCGAAGGGTATATCCTTGTATCCTCTCCCTCAATTCATCCACCGTCATTCCTGATACGTCCACCTGATTAATTACTGTGCCGCTTACAAAATGGCTCTGATAAAAACTGACCCCCCTAAAATAAACTGCCGCCAGGCATAAAACAGGCACACCTATGCCCAGACATACGATGTACTTTCTTTTTTTCATCCATCCCTTCCAATTACTCAGTTTCCCCATTGGATTTATCTCCCATCCCATGACATACTTTTCTCATGACATAATTTTGATTTGCTGCCTCAACGCTGGATGCCCCTTCACATTCCAAAGATTATTATACCCCGATAAAAATCTAATAGCAAATAAAACTTCTCTGGATCTCGGAAATCCATTTCAATACTGTGAAAAAAAAACAAGTACGCTCCGTTCGTGTTAGTATTCGGTTTGCAATCTACCACGCGATGCCCGCCATTCCGCCGATGCTGATTGCGTTTTCGTTCATCTCCCATCTGGCCCAAGCCCCAGAACCAGGAATCATAGTCGGCATAAACGGCCCTGGAAGCATCGCAGCAATTTCACTGGGGATTTTCTTTCTGATATATGCAATCTACATCCTGTTAGCCTACACCGGCTTAAAGCGAAATGTATTGCCCAAATAGATTTGAAAAATGAATTTTATATCTATAACCACAGAAAGACCTGTCCGTGAGGTTAGGTCTTTCTATGGCTGTTTCTTGCAAACTCAAAACATATGCGGGCAACGAGCCAAGTGGCATGCTTAAATC
>BLLT01000278.1 GCA_011958945.1 Lachnospiraceae bacterium
GTGCAAAGTCCTGGGCTGAACTGTTACCCATACATATCATTTGCTTCCGCCATTTCTTACCCTCCTGACCTTATTGTAATTTGCCACATTCGAAATATCAAATACATATAAAATATTAGTTTCCATACCGAAAAGGTATAAATTATTAATACTTTGATGAAAGAAAAAATGGCATAACCACCAGCACCATATAAGAAGCCAAACGGAACCATTTTACCGCATCCGATATTTCCTTTCCCATTTTCTTTGAAAGCGCACCTGTTACCACCACCAACAGCAAAACAGGGCTTACCATACTGGAAAGGCTAAAGGCAACGCCAGTTATTCCAGCCAAAGAAACCGGAAGTGTAAAACAATAGCCAATCATCAGCAAAAGAGGGGCGCAGGGCGTCATGCCATAAGTCGAACTACCAAAACGAATCCTATCAAACTCATAGCCGCCTGCGAGAACAGCCGCAGATGAAAAGAACCAATGTAACCGCTGTCACTGATAAATCGTCTGCTAACTAACGCAGAAATCATGCACAACAGTGAAACACTGACCATCTTACCGAAAAAGAAACTTACGAATAACAAAACCCCTTTTTTCACACCGCCTGAATGGGATACCACATAAGTAGAAAGAAACGTACTGATAATCGGGCTGCAACAAATTCCGCACCCAAGTCCGACGGAAACAGCAGTTGTAATCGCCGGAATGACCAAAGAAGTATTCATATCCCACCTCTCTCACTGGCAATCAAAGTTGCGCCGACCGCACCGTTAAACTGCGGATATTTTGCCACATATACATCTTTCAACATTTCTTCCTCAAAAGCCCTGTGTATGCCCGTATTCAACGCACCGCCGCCCGTCATCAGAATATCACCACCTTTTTCCGACTTTTTCATCATTTTGATAATCCGTTTTGCCATCGACAAGTGCATACCAGCGAGAATATCACGCCTGTCAACTTTTCTTGCCACAAGTGAAATCACTTTCGATTGTGCAAATACCACACAGGTACTGTTGATGTCACACGGCGAAGTGCTTTCCAAAGAAAGCGCTCCCACCTGATCGATTGTCGTTTCCAGGATTTGCGCTATAACCTCCATGAACTTTCCTGTTCCTGCAGCACATTTGTCATTCATGGTAAAATTCTTTACATTGTAATTTGCGTCAAGATAAATAATTTTGCTGTCCTGTCCGCCAATATCAATGACCATGCCTGGGCGGTATTCTTTTGGCGCAGTAACCCGCACTCCATAGGCATGAGCCGTAATCTCTGAAATATCATCATCGGCAACCGGATTATGTTTTTCCATGCGGTTCCGTATCAGATAAACGGCTACAATACCAATACCTGCCAAAGCAAAAATTACCACTAACGGCAAATGCGCTTTCCAAAAATGTACAGAGAAATACGGATAATCCTCCAGCGCATAGTGCATACGGTACACAACTTCTCCATCAGGAGAATAGACGGCAGTAAAGCCTTCCCGTATATCCCTGTTTGGAAGTCCCTGAATCCACCCGTGTTCATCTGTCTGGTACTTTTTTCGTTCCCCGTTATAAGAGGTTACAAAAATCTCCGCATCCTTCAAAATCTCATTTCCGTAATAAACCATGATATACTTACGTTCTGCAAACACCAGCTCAAAGGGAATTTCCTCTGCGAGAAATCTCTGTGGTGCGGGATAGTGTCTGCTGACAATGGTTTTTCTTCTTCTGTTTTTGCATAATGGTAGTCCGAAACATTCATATGATTATCATACAAGACAAAATCCTTTGCAAAAAAAGCCGACACAATCAGGAACACACAGACAGCACACACAATCGCTGTTCCTATCTTTCTCCCTTTCATACTGCCACCGTTTCCTTTCCAAATCTTCTGTATCTGCGCTGGTTCAAAATCTCTGAAAATGCCTCCAACCGGATACGAAGCTGTTCTATATCCTGATAGTTGTAATCCGTTTCCAACCGGAACACCGGAATATTCATCTTTTCAAATAATTCCTCAAAACTCTCTAATTCAAAGTCATACTCGATCTGCCCTTTCAGGGCATGATAAACAACTCCGTCTATCTCTTTTTGGGTAAGCAGCTTTTCAATGCGCTCTTTCTGCATCCGTTCCAGCCTACAATCCTGCGTAGAAAGCGTCGTATAATCCGCCTGCAGGAGCAGCTCAAGCCCGACTTCCTCAATCAAAAACGGAACCTTGTAGTTAGGAAAATATATTGGAGAGCCAAGCAACAGGACTTTACTCTTTTTCGTGTTCCGGCATTTATGCTCCTTTCGCAGCCTTGCCGTCAAACATTCTAACTGAAAGTTCCATTCCGAAAGATTATCCGCACAATAATAGCTGCCTAAAATAAACATTCTGCTTGTTCCGTTCAGTGTATCCTTTGATACTTCCATAAAATCCTGAATCTGCTTTTTTGCAGTAGAAATCTGTTCCTGTGATTTTTGCAGGACTCGTTTTGTCAATGGTCTTTTCAGATGCAGAGCTACCGCTTCCCTGCACGCTTCATATTGCCGCCTCCATTCCAAAACTGTCTGAGCGCCTTTCACTGGCGGAAAATGAAAAGTATGTACCTTTAATCCCTTTGATTTCAGGATATAAGCCAGTTTTCTTGTGCTGTCATTCACTAAAGGTATCAAAATCAAAGCATTCTCCGCAAAGCCGGAAACAATCGATCCCAGCCCTGACCTGCTGACCGGATCAGTATCCCTCGGCACAATGTCATCCGCCCACATGGAACTTACCCTGCTTCCACCCAAAATCCAGTAGGGCATCTTACCCGATACAAGGACTAATTCCTCTGGAATATTGGAACCAATCACAACAATATCGGAATTATTTTTTTCAAAGTCTGTCAGATAGTGATTGATAACGCATTTCACAAAAAACCGCAGTTCCTTATATGCAGGCATTGTTTTCACAAGCCTTTCCAATACGTCCTTCATTTCCTTTTTATATGCACTTAGATTTACCTTATTTTTCATTTCAGACATTCCAATCCACCTCCGGTTATTATCATAAATGTTTTTATCTTTAATATCAAATACATATATAGAATGGTATTCCATACTTGAAAAGTATCTGTTTTTCTGTTATTCTTGTGACAACGATATTATCAGGGAGGTTTTACGCTTGGACATTCGGGTATTACAGTATTTCCTTGCGGTTGCAAGGGAAGAAAGCATAACAAAGGCGGCGGAAGCCCTGCGCATGACACAGCCGCCGCTTTCCAGACAATTAAAAGATTTAGAAGAAGAATTAGGCAAACAGCTGCTTATTCGTGGAAGTAAAAAAGTTACGCTGACAGAGGACGGAATGCTGCTTCGTAAACGTGCGGAGGAGTTAGTTGATTTAATGGAAAAAACAAAGGCAGAATTGACATCTTCCAACGAGAACATAGGCGGTGATATTTATATTGGCTGCGGAGAAACCGAAAGTATTTCCTTTTTGGCACAGGCAGCACAGGATTTGCAGATCAAGCACCCTCTCATTCATTACCATATTTACAGCGGTGATGCGGAGCGTGTTATGGAAAAACTGGATAAGGGCTTAATCGACTTCGGATTATTAGTTGGAGAAGCGGACATCAGCAAATATGATTATCTTAATCTTTCACAAAAAGACTTATGGGGCGTGTTGATGCGCAAAGACAGTCCGTTGGCAGAAAAGGAAACGATTTGTGCAGAAGATTTGTGGGATAAGCCCCTTATTGTATCCCATCAAACCTCAATCAATACAGAAATGTTCCGCTGGTTAAAGGCTGATATTTCCAGGCTCAACATTGTGGCAACCTATGACTTGATTTATAACGCTGCCCAATTTGTCAGAAAAGGTTTTGGATATGTAATTGCATTAGACAGGCTGATTAACACAACAGGGGATAGCAATCTATGTTTCAGACCACTTTTCCCTACACTAGAAGCAGAACTTTGTATTGTTTGGAAAAAATATCAGGTTCTTTCAAGAGCCTCCAGTGCTTTCCTCCAACAATTAAAAAGTCAGATTTTAACAAGCGAAACATGATATTTTTTTCTCATATAAAATCCCACATAAAAAGGCAGGAACAATGTTTTTGGATAAAATCACTCCATGGAAGCAGCTGTCCTATGCCTGCGGGCTCATTTTGATAGTCCGGCATATACAACAGCACCAGGTACAGATATTGGAACACGTTCAGCCCGTTTGCTTTGGCTGTTTCAACAATACTATAGATCACTGCGCTGGCCCATGCTCCGGCTGCATTTACCGTGACGGCCCACTTCCAGAAACCTTCCCATACCGGAATTTCCAGCCCCCTGCGTTTTAACGCCCTCTCCTGTGCAGGCAGATCCTTGAGGCCGCGTTCCAGATAGAACAGACGGTTACAGTAGGGAAGCCCCACTTCTGCAGGGATCCATGCAGGAAGCCCCCCTTCCTACGGAAGTATGGGTTCCGGTATGGTTTCTTCGGAAAGAATATCCAAAAGCTTTATGTTTTTCCGGCGCTGTGCGGGCACCGCCTCATAAAATTCCCTCCGACAGTGGGCCAGTCAGCATACGAGGACCACATCTTCGACTTTGTTGTAGCCCTGATTGCCGTCGCACTGGAGAAGGCTGTGCAGCTTTTCATAAAGCGGCAGGAGGTAATGTTCGGCGCAGTAAATGCACCAGTTTGCCATTGTCTCCCTGGGAGGCGTCAGGCCAAGCTGGGCCGCCAGGGGTTCCTGCCGGTAATACGGCAGCCCTAAAAATACCCTTTGGAACATCACATATGCAACGGCTGAGGCCGAGGCCGGGCTGTGCGGCATCAGGGCCGTTGGGGCAGATGCTTTTGCAGAGGTCCCACCGCCGTCTTTCCTGCATTCCGGGCAGACGGCCGTCTCCTGCAGGTATCGGATGCGCCCCACTTTGGCGGGGGTGATCCGAAGTTCTTCCCGCACTTCAACGTAACTAACGGTTTCCATTTCTCCATTGCAGCAGGGGCACCTGCGTCCTTCCTGGGTGAGCGGGATCTGTATTTCCCGTACCGGAAGGGCTGCATACTGCTCTGCGCGGGTGGCTTTTGGTTTCCGGGCCCCCCTGCTGTGGGCCTTTACCGTGGTTTTAGGGGGGTCTCCCCCGCCCCCTCAGGGGGCTTTGGCCCCTCTGTTTTTTCGCTGGCAGCGCCAAAAAACTGCCGCCGGAGCTCTGCCAGGGTTTCCAGAAGGTTCGCTTTCAGGGGCTGGAGTCCATCCGCCAGCCTTCGCAGGTCAGCAATCGCGGCGTCTTTCTCGGCGATCCGCTTTTCCTGCATTTCAATGTAGGCTTTCTGTTGTTCCAGCATTTCCTGCAGAAGCTGCTTCTGTTCCCGTAATCCTTCTGGAGCCATGCTGCCTGCTGTTTCACCGTTTCTTCCT
>BLLT01000279.1 GCA_011958945.1 Lachnospiraceae bacterium
CCTTTCGGACATACGGGGGAAGCCGGTTTATTTTGTTAAGATTTCAATATCACAGGGACATTGAAAACAGAATGACCGGCTGCAAGTGATACCGTTCCCGGGGAAGTAGTGCCATGACAGGAGCATACCAAAGGAACGAGAAACGCTGGGATAATTCCGGGCAGGAACGGATTGCAGGTAAAACGGCAGAAATAAAAAAACAATTTATGGAGGTAGGAACATGAAGTTAAACATGGAAGAAAAGAAAATCTTATACGCTTTCGGGTGCGGAAACCTTGAGAACACGATACACCGGTTGAAATGGATTACCGCCCTGACAGTGGACACAAAGGTAAAACGTCGGGTGCTGTGTCTGGCAAGAAAGCTGGACAGCAAAAGTGTTGGAGAATGGTATCCCTGCTTTTACCGTCATCTCCGCTTGGAAATGGAAAGATATTTTGAAGCAAAGAAGTATATCCGCATTGTGGAAAGAAGCACAGATTGGGAGGATTTATATGGGAAAGCTGTCTAAATACGAGAAAGAAACGATTGTGAATTTCAATGAGAAAGAAAGTGAAGCCACCATTTACACACATAATGCCGACCTAAAACGCAGGCTTGCGGAGTATAGCAGAAAATACCCTGCTCTGTGTCGGTTGAAGTGTCAGAATTTGGAGGGTGGTGTCACTTATGTCATGGACAAGTCAAGGCTGTCTATCCGCCTGATACCGCCTTACAGTGAGGAACGCCGGACAGCGGCAAGGGAATATGCGAAACAGCATGGTTTTCAGGCATTGCAGACAGGGGACAGAAAAACAGCATGATTTCGGGGCGGTTTACGGTTAAAACATCGGGTGCAGACTTGATGTTTTGACCGTTTCCTGTAAGCAGGGTACAAAGATAAGGGGTACAGTGAAATAGTACTTTTGAGCGTTGCAGGGAAGCAAAAAAATATATTGCAGAGTGCATGGCATTCTGGAAAGTGTCCTGTGTCGGAGTGCATGGGGCACTTTTGTTTTACAGAAAAAACGGGAGGATTGCATGGAAGATAAGAAATATCTCGGCTATATGCGTGTCAGCAGCCGGGAACAGAATGAGGACAGACAGCGGATTGCACTTCTTGAAATGGGTGTACCAAAGGAAAATATTTATATGGATAAGCTGTCGGGTAAAAATTTTGACAGACCACAATATAAGAAGTTGCTGCGGAAACTGAACGGAAATACGGTTCTGTTTGTAAAGTCCATTGACCGTTTAGGCAGGAATTACGCAGATTTGAATGAGCAGTGGCGTATTATCACAAAGGAAAAGGGAGCAGATATTGTTGTGATTGATATGCCGCTGCTTGATACCAGACGTGAGAAAAATCTGCTTGGAACGTTCATCAGTGATATTGTGCTGGCATTACTATCCTATGTGGCAGAGAATGAACGCCTTAACATCAGGCAAAGGCAGGCAGAGGGCATTGCGGCGGCAAAAGCAAGGGGTGTAAAATTCGGCAGACCGCCAAAACCATTGCCGGATAATTTCTATGAAGTTCATAAGGCATGGAAAAATAAGAAACTGACACAAAAAGAAGCCGCCAAAGCCTGTAACATGGCGGAAAGCACGTTTCATGACAAGGCTAAGAAATTCGGAAAAGATTAGGTTTTCGGGGAGATACGATAAATCGGAAAAGTGTACTTTTTCGATTTACTGCTCATTTAACCGATTGTATATAATTATACCAAAAATCTGCGAAAAAGCAAGAAATTTTGATGAAAAATCATTCTTCAAATTAGTTGCGAAAAAGTACACTTTATCTAAGGAGGAATTTCTAAAATGGCAAAGCAACCTAAATTAGTCACATGTAAACACTGTGGCGAGGAAATTGCGACAGGAGCAAAAGTATGTCCAAAATGTGGGGGCAAAAACAAAAAACCAATTTATAAGCGTCCTTGGTTTATTGTTCTTGTAGTTTTGATAGTTATTGGAGCGATAGGCAGTGCTGGGGGAAAAGATGAATCATCTAATACTGTAAGCAAGGAAAATAATACAACTACAAATGATACTGTTGCGGACAACAAAGATTCAAGCCAAAAGGAAGTAGAGGAAGAAATCAGTTATACCGCTTATAATGTTTCTGAGCTTATGGATGATTTAAACTCCAATGCTATGAAAGCAACTGATAAATATGAGAAACAATATGTAGAGTTGACTGGAAGATTAAACGTAATTGACAGCAGTGGAAAATATATTTCTATTACACCTGTCGATGATGAGTTTGCAATTATGGGTGTTCAATGCTATATAAAAAATGATGACCAAAAGACTGCGATTATGGATATGTCCATAGGAGATACAGTTATCGTCAAAGGAAAAATTACTGATGTCGGAGAGGTCATGGGATATTCTCTTGACATTGATGAAATTAGTAAATAAATTCATCCTTTAGCATATGACAGGATATGCTTTGTAAATGAATATTTGTAAACTTTTTAAACAGACCATTTTACTGGAAAGTAAAGCGGTCTGTTTTTTTCGGAAGTTTCCAGCGGAAGGTTCTGAAAAAATCGAAGAAGCGGAAAACGAGCGACCGGGAAAATTACGAGGTTCGGCTTCTTCGGGCGGGAGTACAGAGGGCGGCAAGCCCTTTGTGCAAGGGTACAGGGAGTGCAACATCCCTGTGCGGGTCAAGGGCGGCAGCCTTGCCCAGAGGAGTGTTGCCTGCGACACTCCATACTGGGTTATTACCTGACGCAAAAGCACAGCAAAATGCAGCTTCGCTGCCATTCCCCTTGTGGGGAAAATCTTGAAGAAACGGAGGGAAACAGTTTGAAATTGACAAAACACAACGGGCGTGCCGGGAAGCATGGCGTTTACAATCCGAAGCACAATGACCGCAGTTTTGATGTGAGCCACAGCGAACACATTGACGGGGAACGGGCGGAAAGAAATGTCTATTGGGACTGCTATAACGGGTACCGCCGGCTTGCAGAAAAGAACAGTGATGAAATCGAAATGGCTTCCACTTTTGAGGAAGTCGAACAGCTTTATTACCGCAACCGCTATACGGATTATACAATCGGGCAGAACGCCCGGAACGAAAAGAACCGACACACAGAACGGAACCGCACAACAGACGAAATCCTTAAAAATAAAAAGACCTGCCCAGAGGAAAGTTTACTGCAAATTGGGAAAATAGAGGAACACGCCCCAGCAGAAACGCTCTTTCTGATTGCAACGGAATTTTTTGCAGAATTTGAACAACGCTTCGGCTCCCATGTCCACATTCTGGACTGGGCGCTGCACATTGATGAAAGTACGCCCCATATCCATGAACGCCATGTTTTTGACTGTGAAAATCAGTATGGGGAGCTTTGCCCACAGCAGGAAAAGGCTCTGGAAGCCCTCGGCTTTGAACTGCCGGAGCCGGACAAAAAATCAAGCCGGTACAATAACAGGAAAATGACTTTTGACGCTGCCTGCCGGACTATGCTCTTTGATATTTGTAAAAAGCATGGGCTTCATCTGGAGGAAGAACCGGAATACGGCGGTCGCAAATATCTGGAAAAGCAGGACTTCATCTTAGCGAAACAAAAGGAAGAAATGGCGAAACAGTCCGGTCAGATTGAGTCCCAGAAAACGCTTATTCAAAGCCAGAAACAATCCATTCAATCACAGAGCGATATGATGTATCAGCAGCGAAAAGCGTTGCAGTTCCAGCAAAGCCGGATTGAAAAACAGGACGCAGCGATTCAGGAGAAAGAAGGAAAGCTGGAAGCATTGACCTTGAAGATTGATGATGTGGAATCCCTTATTGATGATGTTTCCGAAATTGCCTATGATAAGGCGGTGGAGGTTGTGAGTGATACTGTCCGGGTGGAAACGCACAGGCAGGACATTAAAATGGTGGAGCAGTCCAAAGCATGGGTACTCTCCCCGGAGCGTAAGGCTTCCCAAAAAGAAAGGGAATATGCTGCCGCCCGTCTGGACGGTGTGGTTACAAAAATCACAAAAGCCATGCAGACAGCAATGGCAGCGGTTAAGGCTACGCTGATGAAGCCGGAAGTCAGGAAAGCAAATACAGAGCAGATTAAGGAAAAAGCCAGAACGTCTATCCTTGATAAACTGCATAAAAATCAGGCTGATATTGCCCGGCTTGAAGCGGAAAGGAGAAATACGCTGCCACACAGAAAACAGGATATGGAACTTTAACAGGCACTTGCCATTTTCGATTGAGAATGATGAGTGCCTTTTTATTTTGGAGGTATTGATTTGAATGTGTTTGAAGCAGTAAAGCAGTCTGCCACGACAAGGCAGGCTGCGGAGCATTACGGAATAAAGGTCAGAAGAAATGGGATGGCGGTCTGTCCATTCCACAATGACAAAAATCCCAGCATGAAACTGGATAAGCGTTTTCACTGCTTTGGCTGCGGAGCAGACGGGGATGTGATTGATTTTACCGCCCGGCTGTTCGGACTTGGCTTGAAAGAAGCGGCTGAAAAACTGGCAGATGATTTTTTCATCACTTATGACAGCAGAGGCAGAGCGTCCCTGAAAGAATCTGTCCGGGCAAAGCTAAAACTGGCACAGAAAAAGCAGTCCAGACAGGAAGAGAGGGACTGTTGCCGGGTGTTGTGCGACTATCTCCATTCCCTGTATGAATGGAAAAAAAGATATGCTCCGAAGCCGGAAGATACCGAATGGAATCCGTTGTTTGTGGAAGCATTGCAGCGGACTTCTTATGTGGAGTATCTTCTGGATATATTTCTCTTTGGGGATACGGAAGAAAAAGAATGGATTGTACGGGAGCATGGAAAGGAGGTCAGAAAACTTGGAGAACGATTATCAGAAATCAACAGAAACCGGGGAAGAAACAATGTTACCGACATCAGGGAACACCGAACCGGCAGGGAGCGTGGCAGAAGTCCGGGATATGCTGGAGCTGAACGATAAAGGGAATGTGAAGAATACGATTGGGAACTGCCTGACGGTCTTTCAGTATGACCCGGTATTGTCCCATGCAGTCCGCTACAACCTGCTGACAGAGCGTGTGGACGTTGGAAAGCCACTGTGGTGGGTAAAGAACTCCCCTGCCCTTACGGACACTGATATATGTTATTTCATGTACTATCTGGAAAAGAATTACGGTCTTACCAGTGAGAAAAATATCCAGAAGGCAATCCGGCTGACCGCCGACCAGAACCGCTACCACCCGGTAAGGGATTACTTAAATTCCCTCTGCTGGGACGGGAAAGAACGTATCAGTCACGCCCTTTCCCATTTTCTTGGTGCGGAAGAAAGCGGTTACTGTCGGGAAGCCTTGCGGCTTTTCATGCTGGGTGCAATCCGCCGGGTATTTGAGCCGGGATGTAAATTTGAGGTCATGCTCTGTCTGGTGGGC
>BLLT01000280.1 GCA_011958945.1 Lachnospiraceae bacterium
TGCAAAGTCCTGGGCTGAACTGTTACCCCCTTTTCAAATGAAGTTCATTTATAATATATAAAAGTGCCTTCGGCATCCAAATCCTATAATCCAAAAAAGCCTTGGATTCAAGGCTTTTCTTAAGCAGATAATGGGAGTCGAACCCACCCCCTCAGCTTGGGAAGCTGATGTACTACCGATATACTATATCTGCACAATATTACTCTTTTACAATAAAAGAACCAATAGAAGCTATTATCTCTTCAATCTGTTCATTGGTTTCCAAAATCCGTAATTCCAATGCTCTGGATAAATCCATACTAAAAATACCCATTACTGATTTTGCATCTACTACATATCTACCGGAAGCCAAATCAAAATATCCTTTAAACTGTGCCATGATACTGACAAAAGCTTTCACGTCCTCTATGGTCTCCAGCCTAATCATAATACTTTTCATCCGGCTAACCTCTCCCTCTTGTTCTCAATGACATTGATTATTATACTCCTAAAATTGCCATTTGTACAGTACAATTTTAAATTTCCATACTTTTCGGCAATTTCAACAAATTTTTATGTCGTTTCTACAATATCCTTAACAATTTCTCCTGCCATTAAAAAGCCTGCCACAGGCGGCACAAACGCCACGCTGCCGGGTATGGAACGCCTAGATGAGCCTTCCGGTATTTCTTCCATAAAAGCAGGGGGTATAGGCTCTTCCCTGGAATATACCACTTTTAGGCTGTCTACTCCTCTTTTTTTTAATTCCCTGCGCATCACCCTGGCCAGGGGGCAGACTTTTGTTTCATAGATATCCGCCACTTCAAATCCCGCCGAGTTTAGCTTATTCCCTGTTCCCATGCTGGAAATAATGGGTATGCCATAAGCCTTAGCCTGCAAGGCCAGTTCGATTTTTGCAGCCACCGTATCCACCGCATCCGCGATGTAGGAATAGCTGCCAAAATCGAACTGTTCTTTATTTTCCGGCAGAAAAAAACATTGAAATGTGTGAACCTTTGCTCCAGGATTGATTTCCATAATCCTTTCCTTCATTACTTCTGTCTTATACCTTCCTATTGTGCCGGAAAGGGCAATAATCTGCCGGTTGCAATTGCTTTCTGATATTTTATCATTGTCGATGAGGTCAATGTTGCCTATGCCGCTTCTGGCCAGGGCTTCCGCCACATAGCCGCCTACGCCGCCAATGCCGAACACCGCCACCCTGGCCTCCTGCAGCCGTTCCATCGCACTCTTGCCTAAAAGCATACCCGTCCGCCCGAAACGGGCATCCCATTCCTCTTTATCTGTTCTCATTGACATAAATCTGTACCCTGTTCTGAATAATGTCGGCCACCTCATTTACATTTTTCTGCCCCGCAAAATAAGGTGCTGCCTCCTCCGTAATAATGTTAATCAGTTCCTGGCTATTGCTGAAATGTTCTTCCACCGATTGAAGGAATCCAACCACTTCATCTACCTCTTCCTGGGTCATAGGCGAAATGGGTATTTCCACACCGTTGATATAGTAATAGTCATCATATTCTACCTTATTGCCGTTTTCATCCTCATAGAAAGGCCTTTCCATAGCTTTTTTTGCCAAAGCATCCACATGCTTCATGCTGATGGGCCACCCATAGTTTAAATTCCCCTGATATTCATCCATCAGGAAATACCGGAAGAATTCCCATACCCCATCTTTATTCTTGGACCTGGAAGACATGGCCAGCTGCATATCTACCGAAAGGACAGAACCCATACCGCTTTCCCCCGGGAATCCGATTAAGGTAATATCCTCCCCAAACATCCCTTTTTTCGTATAGTTATAACTGTAGAAGCTGTCTAAAACCATCCTGTTTAACAGAACTTTACCTTCCCTGAACCAGCTGTCATAATTTCCTCTTGCCGGATCATCATAATAATCCTCCGGCAATGTCTCCGGAAAGCTTTTCATGAACTCCAGAAGGGAAATAAAGCCTTCCGAATTGAAATTGCATTTTCCGGTCTCCCAGTCGATAAACTGGCTTCCTGACATTTCGATGCTGTAAAAAAGCATACTTTCCCTTGTAGCTTCCGGGAATGCTTCCGTTCCTTCCGGCTTGGATGCCATTACCCGTTCCAAATCCTCTAATGTCCATCCCTCCTGGCTTCCCACATCCGATGTTTTCCCTGCCACAGTATATACAACAAACCCGGGGAACAGGCTATATAATTTTCCATTGTTCTCATAGGATTTCAATACATTGGGGAAATAATCTTCCCTGTTAATTTCCTCATCCTTATCCATAAAGGGATATAAATCTTCAAATAACCCCTTAGCCTTATAGCTTTCCACCGGCAGTTCATTGCTCAAAAGGAGGATGTCCGGCATTTTTCCGGAAACGATATCCGTATTCAGTTTGGTAACGCCTATGGTATAATCCTCATCCGTATTATACTGGGAATAATCTACAATCCGTACCCTGTAATTGGGATTGGTTTTATTAAACTCCACCACATATTTTCTCACATTCCAATCCAGATAATTGCATGCAAGGGTAAGCACCTCTTTGTCCTTCACATCCTTAGGGTCTACCTTGGTAAACTTCATAAGCAATTCTTCCCCTGTGGTATCATCGCTAATCGCCCCATAAAATTCTTTTTCACTGACAGCGTTCATATCATAAAGGTAGGAAGAATTTATATCCGAATCGATAAAGTCCATCAATTTCTTTACCGCCTCATCCCCTAAGTTGTAGGAATAAACCCCGCCGTTTCCTACCAGCATAAAATCACAATCCCCCCCGGCGTACAGGCTGTAACTGTTCATCCCCCCTGGAATTTCATAATTTCCATCTCCCTTTCCGGTGTTCAAATCCAGTTTCCGGAGTATGGATTTCCCCGACTTTTCCTCATAACAATATGCAATAGCGGTTCCATCCCTCAAAAAATAGATTCCGCCATCCATACCCTCTTCTAATTTCACCTGCCCGGTCATATTCCCGTCCTGATCGAAGAAACAGATATCTTCCTGATTTGCCACGGCTATTCTGCCATCCTCCAGCACGCGCATCCAGTTCACCCAATAGCCGCTCACCCCGTCTCCGCTTAAAAGCTGCTTCCAAGCCTCTTTCCCCTGGCTATCCAGCTTCATCAGATAATAATCATCCCGGTATATATAGTCATCGGTATCCATCCCTTCTTCGATATATTCTTCATAAATCATATAATAGTTCCCCTGAGTATCCGAAGTCAAATTGGATAAGTAACAGTTGGATTTCAAATCTATTTTAAACGACTGGGCGTTAGAGCCATCCAAATCGCAGCATCTCACCGTTATTACGCTGGATTCTTCCTCCCACTCCTGGAAGCTGTAGTACATCTTCCCATCTTTAATATAAAAATCCCGCAGCCGGCTATTCTCATCCATCCCTTCCAGTTCTACTGCTTCCGCCTTGTACACATAGTCTTTAGAATTTGCCGTACCGCCGCCGATTCCGCCCTCTTTGCCGCCACAGCCGGCAAAAAACAATGCCATACAGCTTATCAGTAAATAAAAATACCCTTTCCTCATAACTCCCTCCCTTTTACCATAAGACCTCTTGAACCCCTTTGCACCTAAAATATTGCTAACAAATCCCGAAAGCTTTTGCCCATTAAAAATGCTTCCACTTGTTCTTTTCGCCCTGTGCCTTCTCCATCATCCTGTCCTTGCACTCCACAAGGAAATAGCCCACATCTTTCCATGTCCACTGCTTCCTCTTCCAGGAAACGGACAGCACCACCACAAGAATGACCGCCGGTATCAGCAGGCATAAAATCTGTAAAATCAATATCACCGCAAATATATCTTCCCATCCCCGTGCTATATTTTCCCAATAAGGATATCGGATAGCCCTTGAATTCATAGAGCGAATCCCGAATTCGGAAATCACGGTAAGAAGCCCCTTCAAGCTAAAACGGGCAGAATTTTCCACCACCCACATCCGGGTTTCATCCATGCCGAATTTCTCTTTCACATTGTTATAGGCAAAGTTCTTCACTGGATTAGGCATTACAATCTCATAGCTGTCGATGCCCTCTGTCACTCCGAATTCCTCCAATGTTTCGCAGGAAACATAGACCACTGTCTTATTTAACCCGGCCGCCTTTGCAAAACGCCCTTCTTCCCGTTTGATAACCCCTGCGATATAGTGGGGCACCCCGCCAATCCTCACCTCCATGCCTACGACATCATTGGAGCCAAACAACTGCCAGGCCGCCTCTTCATCCACAATCACCTTATCATGCATCAGATCATTGCCCGAAAAATAAGAACCATACAACAGCTGTACCGGATGAAACAGGAAATAATCCCCTCCAATCCCTATCGCCGCTGCATCCGCCAGGGATGTCTTGCCCGAAGAAAGCGTAATCTTCCCCGATGCGCTGTAGGCATCCGCCCACAGTCTGGCATTTTCATTAGGCGCTGTAATAGAGGCCTCCAGGAGTACCTTATCCAAATCATTTTCAAACGTTCTTATTCTGTTTTTATCTACTTCTGTACTTTCTGTAAAAAAGCAGCTTATCTGTGCAGCATTATTTTCATCCGACCAGCGTTTTGCCGCCGTCTGATCCAAAAGCCCATTTTTCTTCACTGTGGCAAAAACCGTCAACCCGGCCCATAAAGCCAGGCAGACAAAGATAATAACGGATAAAACAATCTGCTTCCAAGTAAGGCTCTTTAAAAAACTTACAACTTTATTCATGTCCTGTTTCCATTCAACCCTTCCCACTGCTGCATATCAAATCCATATGCCCCTCTTCCAGGCAATATTTGACAGAAACAGCCAAACAGCCATCTCCTGCCAAACCCAACCGCCGCACACCTCCATACGGCTTAATCCGTCAGACGAACCTGTTTGCCTGCTTCTACCGGTTTGGTTGCCGTGGTAATTACATATTCATACCCATAGAGCCCTGCAGAAATCGCTGTATGGGTATCGTCAGATGCCAGCACTTCCACATCCACCCTGGTAGCGATATAGCGGTTGCCAAGAGGACTGCTTTTGGATTCCACAATTAAAATAAACTTACCATTGTTGTCTTCCCTTATGGCGCTGTTTGGCACTACCAATTCGTATTCGGAACTCCTCTGCCCCACTGACACGCTAAGGGCCTGCCCTGCCTGTACATCCCCTTCCACGTTAAAGGTGAGCAGCTTTTTCTGCGCCGGGTCATCCGGGTCCGGCTTGATGGATGCTAACGTAGCCTTCACATTGTCATAATACCAGGCGTTTTGCAGTTCCGCCACATCGCCCACGGAAAGCTTCTTTGCCTGTTCTGTAGTTGCGGAGAAGGACATGGTGAAGCCTTTGCCTGCCACTTGAACTACTGCTAAAGTCTCCTGTGGCTCTGATTTTTCTC
>BLLT01000281.1 GCA_011958945.1 Lachnospiraceae bacterium
TACTTTCGCAGAAAGTAACAAAGGCTATGCGCCGTATCCGGCGCTCATTACCCGACAAGGAGAAAGGAAAAATTATTGAAGCGGACAATCAGCGTTATGACAGGGAAAGGCTCTGTCAACCATAACAGCAGAAAATTCCATGCAAAGAACACTGACCCGGAGCGGAGTTGTATGAATGTGGAATACTGCAACGAAAATATCAAAGACGTATACCACAAATTATTTGATGAAGCACTTGCCCGGTACAATGAGAAGCAGACAAGAAATGACCGCATAATTGATGATTATTATGAAAAAATCTGTTCCGGCAAACAGGAGAAGCCATTCCATGAGATTATTTTGCAAATCGGAAATAAGGACGACATGGGAGCAAAAACAGAGGGCGGACAGCTTGCGGCGAAAATACTTGATGAATATATGCAGGATTTCCACCGGCGCAATCCTACATTAAGGGTATTTTCGGCGCATCTCC
This sequence comes from Lachnospiraceae bacterium, assembly GCA_011958945.1. Classification (GTDB taxonomy): domain Bacteria; phylum Bacillota; class Clostridia; order Lachnospirales; family Lachnospiraceae; genus Kineothrix. Next base: position 473 of record BLLT01000281.1, read on the forward strand.
ATATGGACGAAGCCACTCCACATCTGCATATAGATTTTATACCCTATACGACTGGAAGCAAGCGGGGGCTTGAAACAAGGGTATCATTAAAAAAGGCACTGGCAGAACTCGGCTTCAAAGGCGGCACAAGGAGCGAAACAGAACGTAACCAGTGGGTAGCGGCAGAGAAAGAACAGCTTGCGGAGATTATGTTACAGCATGGCATTGAATGGGAGAAAAAGGGTACACATGAGAAGCATTTATCTGTTTTGGATTTTGAAAAGCAGGAGCGGCAAAAAGAGGTTGCGGAACTGGAACAGACAATCTCTGGCAGTAAAGAGGAATTATCCGATATTCTTCATCAGCAGATAGCGGCAGGACGGGAAACGGAGCAGATACGGAAAGAGGGCGAAGCGATCCGGCAGGAAGTATCAGAACTTTCCACTACAAATCATCTTCTAAAAGAGCAGACTTTAACGCTGGCTGAGGATAAAGAAAAGCTGTTATCCGAAAATGAAAAGTTGGAAAAACAGCAGAAAAAGTTACAGCAGGAACTTAACAAAATGGTTCAGTCAAAGGAAGTCATGGAGCGTAATATCCATGTCTATGATGAAGATGTGAAATGGCAGTTGGCAGAGCCGGGGGCATTGATGAGCGCAAAGAATTACCGGGATAAAAAGGCACTCCCGCTTGTAGAGAAATTGAAAGAAGTGGTAAAAAATCTGACTATCAAGTGCGTACAGCTTACGGAGCAGGGCAGGAAGCTGACCGCCAAAGTGGACGGGCAACAAAAGCAGATTAGCCGTTTGACGGATAAGGTCATGGAGCAGAGCGACACCATAGACCGATTGCAGGAAAAAGCAGTTGATTTGGGGCGATTGGAGCGTTATTTCGGTAGGGAACAGGTGCAGTCAATAGTGGAACGGTCAAAGGCATTAGAACAGGCAGAAAGGGAAAAGAAACGCCCGAAACGTGCCTTTGAAATGAGCCGATAGGAAAGGGGATTGATAGGATATGACGGATATAGAAAAGAAAGTTATGATACGGCTGTGTGCCAAAATAGTGGCAGATACAGACCTTTACGAAACGGACAAAGAAGTGCAAAATCTGATAGATTGGGTATGCGTGTCGGAGCAGATAAAGGAAAACAACAATACAACCCGCAATCTGACCGGGGAATATAAAAAGATAGAGCCGGATTGCCGGGAGGGAGTACGGGCGCAGTTGGAGCGCATGAAAGAACTCTGCAAAGAGCGCAATAATCTGTATGAGAAACAGAACGATTTGAAAGGGCAGAAATACAAGATAGAAAAATCGTTGGAACGATAAAAAATATGGGGCGTGGCGGTTGCTATGCCCTGTATTTTATAGTGGCAGATACAGAGAGAAAGTGCTATAATCGAAAGCATGATTTAAGATATGGGAGATGAAACGGCATGGAAATAAATATTGAGAACAATTTTACGCTGTTATTTGATAAAAATAATAATACGGCATACAAAGCATTACAGGCGCTGCAAAAAGAATGTGAGGAATCGGACAAGGTATATTGCTATATGGATAAGTTAGCCGATATGATTGACAGTGATAATTCCTACATTCGGACAAGAGGGCTTACGCTGATTGCCTATAACGCTAAATGGGATAAAGATAATAAGATTGATGAAATCATAGATGAATATTTGAAGCACATAGAAGATGTGAAACCGATAACGGCAAGACAGTGTATAAAATTATTACCGTTGATTGCAAAGAATAAGCCGGAATTAAGGTGTGATATTGTTTCTGCGCTGCAAAAAGCGGATGTATCTATTTATGAAGACAGTATGCAATCATTGGTGTATAAGGATATTCATAATTCTTTGGTAGAGATAGAGAAGCTATAATTTATTGGGATTTTAAGGAGCGTGGAGTAATGGATAACTGGTTTACAATAGATGAAATTGATGCAAATACATATATTATCAGTGAATATCGACATTGGGAGGAAACACATTGTTATCTGTTGAATGGAAATACCCGAAGTCTGCTTATTGATACAGGGCTTGGTATTTCGAATATATATGAGGAAGTGTTGAAGCTTACCGATAAACCCATTACGGCAGTAGCTACGCATATTCACTGGGATCATATTGGAGGACATAAGTATTTCCCGGATTTTTATGCTCACGCTGATGAATTGGAGTGGTTGAATGGTAAATTTCCTTTATCAATCGAAACGATAAGGGGGATGGTTGCAGATCGCTGTGATTTACCCGAAGATTTTTGCGTGAATAATTATGAGCTTTTTCAAGGTATGCCAAAAAGAGTGCTGACTGACCATGACATTATTGATATTGGCGGCAGGGAAATTGAAGTGTTGCATACTCCCGGACATTCTCCGGGGCATTTATGCTTTTTGGAAAAAAGCAGGGGATATTTATTTACGGGTGATTTGATTTATAAAGATATTCTGTTTGCTTATTATCCATCGACAGACCCAGAGGCATACCTTGATTCTTTGGAAAAGGTTGCAGCATTGCCTGTGAAGAAAGTGTTTCCGGCACACCATTCATTGGATATAAAGCCGGAAATCTTAATTCGTATGCGGGAAGCATTTAGAAATCTTAGGGCAGATGGAAAACTTCATCATGGCAGTGGAACATTTGACTATGGAGATTGGGGAGTATGGTTATAAGAAGTAAGCTGTGTCAAAGATAATGTTCCTTTTGGCGATGGGTAGCACATGGTGCTAGCACCATGTAAGTCAGAGCATATAAGGAAAATGATAACATGGCAGTTTGCAGTTATATGCGAATTGCCATATTTTTGTGGAAAAATGGGCGTTTATGTGGTAGTATATAGGGGCAAAGATAAAAACACAACGCAAGGTAATCTTGTAGAACTGGTAGGTAGTCCAGTCGCACCATTCTGGTGTAAGTAGCCTTCCCTCCTTAGGGTCGTCCATTCTTTGTTCATTACAATCATTTTAAGGAGGAATTGTTATGGACAAAGTATCAGGAAAGCTGACAGTATTTTTTGAGGAACCGTTTTGGGTGGGAGTGTTTGAACGTATGTCTGATGGAAAGTTATCTGTGTGTAAGGTTACGTTTGGGGCAGAACCCAAAGACTATGAGGTATATGATTTTATTCTTAAAAATTTCTATCGCTTACGATTTAGTCCGGCTGTGGCAACTGATGTAAAGGAAGCTGGTCGCAATCCTAAACGGGTACAGCGTGAAGTGCGGAAACAGGTACAGAATACGGGGATAGGAACAAAATCGCAACAGGCTTTGAAATTACAGCAGGAGCAGTTGAAAATCGAACGCAAGATTGTGAGCCGGGAACAACGGGAGGCTGAGAAACAGCGGCAGTTTGAACTGAAACAGCAGAAAAGGAAGGAGAAGCATAGGGGTAGATGATTGTAATATGTTTTTAGTCGTGCTTTGTGATTTTGGCATTATAACAGAGATATATATAAATTTTTTATAATGGAGGTATTGGAATGTCAAACAAAAGAAGTGAACAACCACCAGTAGCTTTTAGGGTATTTGTATCATCAACATATGTTGATATGCAACAATACAGAGAAGCAATAAGAACTGCGCTTAATAAAGCTGACTGTGTTCCATATGGTATGGAACGTTTTGGAGCAGCCTCAATTTCGCCCTTAGAGAAGTGCTATGAAGAATTGGAAGAAAGCCAAATTTATTTGTGCGCAATAGGAATGAAATATGGTAGTGTAGATGATAAAACACAAAAATCATATACTCAGTTAGAGTACGAAAAGGCTAGAGAATTAGGAAAACCTATTTTAGCATTTTTGATTGATGAAGATAAGGCAGAATTTAAGATAAAAGATATAGATAAAGGAGAACTTTGGGAAAAATTAGTTGAATTTAAAGAAGATATTAAAAATTCAAAGGAAGTTACCTGTTCATTTTTTGATTCGGTATCAACACTTGAAGAAGCGGTATATCGTTCTGTATTAGGAGAAATAAAGAGACAGGGTAGTCGCCAAATTACAGAAGAACCTGAAGAAAAATATATAGAAGGGGCAAAACTTTTTAGTCGATTTGTTAAAAGGCCAGAACGATATAAAAATGTCGAAACCATATTACGTGTAAGAATGGATGGACTTTACGGTGGATGGAGATTGAGAGATGAAGTTTGTGAAGCGTTTGGTTTTGTTCCTGGGGATACTTTGTTTCTTAATGATGTATTTGTTATTGGAACAAATGTTGATGTGGATAATGATATTTGGTATGTTGATTGTTTGGCTAAAGATAGGGCGGCAGATTGGTTGGATGATAATGCTATCACGACAGGAACTGTATTTGAAGGGCGTTTCAAATTGGCATATGAACTTGTTGAGAAAGGGGCAGGAACGAGAGGCTCCATTGGTGCAGTTGATGCTAAAATAGCTAATTTGATCTTAGTTGAAGGTATAAAAGTTATTAGTTACGGAACGCCTGTTCGCTCAAATAAAAATGCAGTAAATATTGATAGGGATATTATAGAAAAGATGTTAAGTCAACAGAATTTAGGTGACTAAAATAATGGCTCTATTTTGGCTCTAAAAATTTTGACTGGCATAAATACATGAGTGTTTTTTGAAGAATATGTACAATAAATCCATTAAAAAACATAGAAAAATAACCAGTTCAAGCTATCCGCCGAGGAGTTCGAGTAACGGATATATCCAGAGGCACACCCGATTATCCTGTGAGGGCAATCTGGGGTAGCCCCAAAAAGAGAATAGAGTAAGTTCAAATGACCTTGTAGAGAGGAAGTGATCCTTTCTATGAGGTCATTTAAATTAGAGGGATGGGAGAGAGAAAGCCTTGAAAATAAAATGTTTACGGTTAGAGGGAAGTAATTTCAGATTAGGCGGTATAGCCCCGATTA
>BLLT01000282.1 GCA_011958945.1 Lachnospiraceae bacterium
AGATGTTGCTTTATGGGTGCTGGAAGGAGGACTTGCGGTACTGGAAAACAGCAAGTCTTCAGGGAAGCGCCCCAGAGAATTTACGGACGCAAAGCGGCCGGAAATTGCTCTGCGTGAAGAATGGCGTTGGGGGGAATATGCGGTATCAAAATTAGAAAGGAATGTTTTTTACATGGAAATTTTAAAAACAAAAGGGTTAAAAAAATATTACGGAAGCGGTGATATCACCGTAAAAGCGCTGGACGGCGTGGATTTCTCGGTGGAAAACGGGGAATTTGTGGCCATAGTGGGAACCTCCGGCAGCGGGAAATCCACGCTTTTGCATATGATTGGGGGGCTGGACAGACCCACAGAGGGCAGCGTGGAGGTGGCGGGGAAAGATATTTTCTCCTTAAAGGATGATGCCCTGACCATTTTCCGGCGCAGGAAAATTGGGTTCATTTTCCAGAGCTATAACCTTGTTCCGGTGCTGAGTGTGCATGAGAATATTTCCCTGCCCATAGAACTGGATGGAAACCGGGTGGATGAAAGATATTTGGACAGGATTATTCAGACGTTGGGGTTGGAGGAAAAAGTGAATAGCAGGCCCAACCAGCTTTCCGGCGGGCAGCAGCAAAGAGTGGCCATTGCCCGGGCATTAGCGTCAAAACCGGCTATTGTGCTGGCGGATGAACCCACCGGGAACCTGGACAGCAAGACCAGCCAGGATGTAATGGGATTTTTGAAGGTAACCAGCGAAAAATTCAAACAGACGATGGTGATGATAACCCACAATGAGGAAATCGCCCAGATGGCGGATCGGATTATACGCATTGAGGATGGCAGGATTGTAGGGAAATAGACACTTTAAAGTGGGCATGAAGATTTGCGTTATGTACAAAGTCTCCGGGCTTTGGAGCATGGCTATAAGAATGAAATAATCCCATAAAACAGGGGAAACAGCGTAGAAATGGAGATATGGACATTATGTTTAAAGTGAACAGTAAAAAGGCAGTCCGCCGGATTGCCAACAAGAGCTTTATGGCCAACAGGACAAGGAATGTGATTGCTGTAGCAGCTATCGCGTTAACCGCTGTTTTGTTTACGGCACTTTTCACTGTCAGCAGCGGGATGATAGAAAATATGCAGAAACAGACGATGCGTCAGGCAGGCGGTGATGGGATGGGGGTCTTAAAATATATCACCGATGAGGAATATGAGAAGGTGAAGGGGCATGAACTCATAGAGGAAATTTCCTATAACCGTATCCTGTGTGACAGCGTGGAGAACGAGGAGTTGTTAAAGCGCCGTGGGGAATTTTATTATATGGACGATGTTGCTATGCGTCTGGGGTTCTGCGAACCGACGGGAGGCCATAAGCCGGAGGAAGAAAACGAAATTATGATGGATACCAGGGCGATACAGCTTTTTGGCATCGAGCAGAAGGTAGGTGCTCCCGTTACTTTGGATTTGATCGTCCATGGGAAACCGGTGAGCAGGGATTTCGTCCTTTCCGGATGGTGGGAGGCAGACCCGGTATTTAACGTATCCTTGTTGATTACCTCCAAGGCTTATGTGGAGGCTCATATAGATGAATTGTACAAAAGCTATGATAAAGATAACTGGGAACTGACTGGTGTGATAAACAGCTATATTATGTTTTCCAATTCCTGGGGGCTGGAAGAAAAGCTGGAGCGCGTGATTACGGAAAGCGGCTTTTCTATGGATGAAAATGCGGATAATTACATGGAAAGCAATGTGAATTGGAGTTATCTTTCCGCCAGCATGGGAACAGACCCGTCTATAGTTATCGGGGTGGCAGCGGCCCTTATTCTGATTATATTGACAGGATATCTGATTATTTATAATATTTTTCAGATTTCGGTGGTAAAGGACATCCGTTTCTACGGGCTTCTAAAAACAATCGGAACTACCGGCAGGCAGGTGAAGATGATTATACGCAGGCAGGCGGCGATTTTGGCCTGTATTGGGATTCCGCTAGGGCTTTTGGGGGGATATCTGATAGGCTGCGGCTTGGTTCCGGTGATTATGGATGCCATGGCTTTCGGCGGAGGCGCATTTATGACTCAAACCTCTGCCAATCCGTTTATTTTTGCAGGAAGTGCCGTTTTTACCTTGGTTACCGTTGTGATTAGCACGGCAAAGCCTGGACGGATAGCGGCAAAAGTATCGCCGGTAGAGGCGGTGCGGTATACGGAGGGGAGGGGCAAGACAGGAAAAAAATATGCAAATGGATTAAGAAATGGAATAGGGAAATGGAATAGGGAAAAAGAAGATTCGCAAGGTAAAGTGGAGAACGGGAGAAGGCAGGGAAAGGCAAACCACTTTCTGGCACGTTCCAAAACGGCATCCATGGCGGCGGCAAACCTGGGACGGGATAAGAAAAGGACATTCCTGGCAGTGCTGTCCATGGCATTGAGCCTGGTACTGTTTAATACGGTGTATACATTCAGCATTGGTTTTGATATGGATAAGTTTCTTTCCAAATTTATCAGAACGGACTTTCTGGTCGCCCATGCAACCTATTTTATCCATGAATATTCGGGGATAGACACTTCCCTTTCGGAAGAAATGATAGAAAAGATTGAGGAACAGCCTGGCTTTGAGGAAGGAGGAGGGATATATTCGAATATCAGGGATGAGGGTTTTTTTGCAACAGTTCCGGTGCAGGGGGAGGAAAATTTCCATATGAACATGCTAAGCGACGGAACCACGCCGTGCCCGGTTTACGGCATGGATGATTTCCCGCTTAAACAGCTGGAAGTACTGGAAGGGGAAATTGATATAGAAAAACTGAAAACCGGCAAATATATATTGGAAGGCATTATTTGCGATGACCATGATGAGCCTTATTGGGAAACCTCCCATTATGATATTGGGGATAAAGTGGTTCTTTATAATTATAAAGGAACTTCGGATGTGCGTGGGGAAAATGAACTTACAGAACATGAATTTGAAGTCATGGCGAAGGTAAAAGTGGGATATTATACCAGTTCCTGCGGCATAAGCTATAACTATAATTATTATCTTCCATCAGAGGTCTATAAACAAATGGTGATGCGGCCTGGTATTATGAATTATACTTGCAATGTAAGCGCGGAAGGGCTGGATGGGATGGATGCGTTCCTTGAAAATTATACGGAGAACGAAGAACCGGTCATAAGCTATACATCAAGAAATAAGAGGGCAGGGGAATTTAAAGGGGTAAAGAATATGGTACTGCTGATTGGAGGTACCCTCAGTTTTATTATCGGTCTGATAGGTGTCCTGAACTTTATCAATTCCATGCTGACCAGCATCATTACAAGACGGCGAGAGTTTGCGGTGCTGCAGTCCATAGGGATGACATCGAGGCAGCTTAGGCGGATGTTAATGATGGAAGGGCTGCTATATGCGGTTCTGGCCGGCATCACGGCGCTGCTTTTAGGGATAGCCTTGTCTTTTATTGTGGTGAAGCAAATTTTAGCTCAGCTATGGTTTTTCAGTTATCGGTTTACGCTTTTGCCGTTAGCTGGTATCATTCCTATATTGGTTATTGTTGGCATATTCATTCCGGGGGTGATGTTAAAATCGGTGGAGAAACAAAGTATTGTGGAGAGGATACGGGAGTAAAACGATATGCCTGCCTGGTTCTAAAATGGAGGATTGCCTTGTGCAATGGAACGTATACAATATTTTTGGCTAAAAAAGGTTAAAAAATGCCTAAAATAATGTAATTTTCGCTTGAATATGGCCTATTATTCTGCTACAATATAGCTGTTCAGATTAATCTATAAACAGGGGCATCAACGTTCATGATGTCAGTTTCTATGGCAATTCTGCCATTGACCCCGTTTTTAGTAGCAGAATATAGGCAATTGAGATACGCTAACTGTAAGGTCTTGACTCCTGCGAGTGGCGGGCGAGGAAACCGTGCCTGCATGCTTATTGGGCGGCTGCTGTGAGGAAAGTATACCCCATGGGAGGGCAGTTGGCTTCATGGTGCAGAAGAATTTCCGCAAGATATATGGTCAGAACATTCAGTGAGTGTATTGATTTCACAATTGCCCAAGCTGCAAAATAAAGCAAAAGGAGAAAATCAAGTATGAAGAATGGACTGACGAAAGAAGAAGTATTGCGCCGGGTTTCAGCAAATGCTGGTATGGAAGCTGCCTACCAGGGGATGCCCGGGAAATGGCAGGAACGATTCCTTAATTTTTGCACCGGGAAAGGGGGGCTTCCCATAACTTATGACCCTTTTTTCAAGAAAATATTTGACCCGGAAATCCATCCGGAAAGGCTTTCAAGGCTGCTTTCCCTAGTGTTGGGGAAGGAACTTAAGGTGCATCGTGCATTGCCCAATGAAGGAACACGGATATTAGATGAGGGCAGCCTGGTGATTATGGATATCGTAGTGGAGATGGGGGATGGTTCTATTGCGGATGTGGAAATACAGAAAATCCCTTATCTCTTCCCGGGGGAGCGGGCAGCCTGCTACTCGGCGGATTTGCTGATGCGGCAATATTTAAGGGTGAAGGGGGAGCGGGGGAAGAAATTTTCTTACCGTGACATCAAGAAGGTGTACACGGTGGTGCTGTTAGAGAAAAGCAGCGAAGACTTCCGTACGGTGCCTGAAGCATGGATACATAAGTCGCGGCAGAAATCGGACACGGGGATTGAATTGGAACTGCTGCAGGAATATGTGTTTATAGCCCTTGACATGTTCCGGAAGGTCAGCGACAATAAAAGGACAGGAAGTGAATTGGAGGCATGGATGCAGATGCTGTCTTCGAGCAAACCGGCGGTACATGCCCAGATAGCCGATAAATCCCTTATATTTAAGGGAATCTATGATGAGATAGAGGCTTTCCGCCAGGACATAGGAGGTGTATTGAATATGTTTTCGGACGCATTGAGGATACTGGATAGGAATACTGTCCAATTGATGATTGATGAGATGAAGGAAGAGTTGGAGGGAACAAAGGAAGAATTGGAAGGAACGAGGGAAGAATTGGAAGGGGCAAAGGAAGAATTGGAGGGAACGAAGGAAGAGTTAGAAGAAGCGAAAGGAAAGGTGGAAGAATTAGCTGGGCAGATAGGTGAGCAGGCCGATCAGATAAAAAGGCAGTTCAGTGAAATGGAGGAACAGGCCAAGGCATTGGAAGAAAAGCAAGATGAACTAGAGAAAAAAGATAACAGGATTAAGGAATTGGAAAAGATGTTAAAGGCATTAGAGGAAAATTGAAAATTTTTAATCCCAAGTTTGTGGCTGTGCATCATCCACAAACTTGGCATGCGTAAAGCCCCGGAAATGCCGGGGCACAAAGGCCGCGCAGAAATGGGGTTAAATATG
>BLLT01000283.1 GCA_011958945.1 Lachnospiraceae bacterium
TTTGTGACCCGGCATTTCCGGGGCTTTACGCATGTCAAGTTTGTGGATGCCGCGCAGGCACAAACTTGGAATTGAAAATTTTCAATTTTCAATCTTCATCCCCATAATGATAGTATATCCGTTTGCCCAAATAAAATCAACCGATGGATTCTTTAAGATTTTAGCAATAACTCACAAAAAACGGTAAATAAAACTAGGAATAACAGAGAAAAACGGAATGCAAAGGGATAATTTATTGACATTGATATGGCAGAATGATATTATTAGTACAACGTTATAGTACAACGTTTTAGTTGCATATACTATTCAGTCACATTAACAATTTACAGGAGGTAAAAGAATGAAAAAGAAATTAGTAAGCGTGCTGTTGGCTGCTTGCCTTGTAACAGGGCTTCTTGCCGGATGCGGAAGCAGCGGCAGCGATGCGGGCACACAGGACACAGCGACTGAAGAAGCAGGGACAGAGGCCAGCGAAGAACCTGCTGCAGAGGAACAATCGGAAGTGGCAGCTGCAATGGAAGAAGCTACAGTGGAGGAGGCTCCTGCGGATGCAGGGGAAGCAAAATATGGTGGGGTTTTAAAATATGCTTCCCATAATACAGTATCCACACCGGGTTATACGCCGGAATGTACAAATAATGCATCCCTGATTTTCCTGACAACAGCGTACGAATCTTTGGTTACATATGCGGATGATGGAAGCCTTGCACCTCTTCTTGCTACCGAATGGGAAGTGGATGCAGAAGAACCCAGCATTACATGGACGCTGCGCGAAGGTGTTCAATTTGCAGACGGAACGCCTTTCAATGCGGAAGCTGTGAAGAGAAATATCGAAGAATATCAGAAGAGTGAACGTAATGAAACTGCAAACGTTGCAAGCTGTGAAGTGATTGATGATACGCATATTAAGATGGTCCTTAATTCCTGGAATTCATCTACGGTAGAATCTGTTGGTTTCTTCGTATATTATATGTCTCCGGAAGCATTGAACGATGTGGATTCCCTGAGGAATAGTTCCTGTGGAACAGGCCCTTTCCAGGTATCCTCTTTTGATCCGGGCGTATCCGTAAAATATACGAAAAATGAAAATTACTGGCAGGAAGGCAAACCTTACCTTGACGGTGTAGAAATCTATGTAGTAGACGAGCCTACCACAAGGTCTTCTGCATTCCAGGCTGGGGAATACGATATGATTCTGATGAACAACCTGACAGTAGCAAGCGAATTATTATCCACCGGAAAATTCGTAGTAGGAAAGAATATAACAGGGCAGGGCCTTGTTATGACAGGGCTTATCCCTAACAGTGCAGAGGACGGACCGTTTGCAGACCCGAAGGTACGTCAGGCAATGTGCTATGCATTGGATGTAGATGCTCTTTGCGAAGCATTTGGATATGGGTTGTTGACAACACTTGCTCAGTGGGGTTCCCCGGATGCGGTTACTTATGATACTTCTTTAGAGTGCTTCTCCTATAACCCGGATAAGGCAAGGGAACTGTTGGCAGAAGCAGGATATCCGGATGGATTTGATACTACTCTTACTACAGATGCGGGTAACTCGGATATGTTCACCGCAGCAGCTAATATGCTGAGTGAAGTAGGAATCCGCTGCGAAATCAACCTGGTAGACGAAAGCGCTCAGGTAAATCTGTACTCCACAGGTACATGGACCGGTATTATGGGCCACTTTGCAGCAATTTCCCCTGACTTAGGCCTGTATATGGGCCGCCACCTGGATACGAACGGTGCATTCTATGCAAAAGGTATTCAGCATCCTGATGATGCAATGGCACTTTTGGAAGCAATCCGCACCGCTCCTACAGATGAAGAAAAGATTAAACTGGAGCATGAAATGCAGGCATTGATTTATGGCGCAGAAGATGGCATCGCATTATTCGGAAGACCGCTCTTTATCCAGAATGAGCCTGTTTTCAAATATGATTATGTAAAGAATGACGGCAGAAGCGTATATCATGTAGGAACATGGACATTGGCTGACTGCTGGTTAGACAAATAAAAGATGAATAGAGCTGTTCTATAAAGAACGAATCTAGGGGCTGCTGTACTCAGTGTGCAGCAGCCTTTATATCCTTATAGGAAACTGTATCGCCAGACGCATGTATTCGCAAGTTCGTTCTATGGTTTTGGGAAGGGGCCGGTATTTTTCAGGGTGAGAGATGCAAGGCCGGAAAGATGATAAATATTAGGAGGTATGCACGTGAGCAATAAATTGTTGAAAATGATAGGCAGGCGCATTGTTCAGTCCATTATCGTTATTTTTTTAGTGACACTGATCGTATTCCTGCTGAATCAGATGGTGCCCGGAGACCCGATTGTGAACTTCTTAGGCTCCAATGCGACAGAAGAACAGATTGAATATTATACGAAGCTGTTCGGTTATGATCAGCCGGTGTTGGTGCAGTATTTTAAATGGATTCAAGGGCTGTTCCGTGGGGAAATGGGCCGTTCCGTAGCGATGCAGGCGGAGATTTCCACTATTTTGTTCCAGCGTTTGAAGGTAACTTTATCTATTGTTTTCCCTGCATTTATCCTGGCTGTTGTATTGGGCGTTGTACTAGGGATTGTAGCGGCGAAGAACAGGGGAACTGCAATAGATTCCGTGATTTCCTTTTTCGCTAATATCGGTATGTCCATGCCGATGTTCTGGTTCGGTATGATTTTGATTCTTATTTTTGCCTTGAAGCTGGGAGTCCTCCCCACATCAGGGTTTACTGCATTTAACGAAGGGGCAGGGGAATGGGCTTCCCATATTATCCTGCCCATGATTGTACTGGCCATGGGGCCTTTGGCACAGTTCACCAGGCAGACCAGGTCGTCCATGCTGGAAGTCATCCGTCAGGATTATGTAACCACTGCCCGTGCGAAGGGCATCAGCCAAAAAGCGATTACTTTTAAGCATCAGCTGAGAAATGCTTTTATCCCGATTATTACGGTTATGGGCGTGACATTGGGCGGTATGATTGGCGGTACGGTGCTGGTAGAAAGTATCTTCGTTGTGCCGGGGCTTGGTAACCTGATGATTACTTCGATTAAAGGAAGGGATTTCATGGTAGTGCAGAACGGCGTGCTGGTGATTGCCATTGCTGTAGCTATCTGTAACCTGATTGTGGATATTTTGTACGGTGTGATTGACCCGCGTATCAGGAATGATTAATTTGCCAAGATGCCAAGCATAGTGCTTGACTCGTTGCCCGCGGGAATAAATGCGAGGTATGCACGAAAGTTTACAGATTGAGAGAAAGGCATGGATGGAGGTTAGAATGAATAAAAAATCGGCATTTCAAAAAATAAAAAACTCCAGAGTGGTGCGAGTTATTTTTGCCAGAAAATCAGTGGTGTTTTGTCTGGCAGTTTTGCTGCTTTTAATTCTGGCAGCAATTTTTGCGTCCATAGTGGCGTCTTATGACCCTTACAAACAGGATTTGAAGGGGATGCTCCAGGGGATGGGGCCGAAACATATTTTTGGTACGGACGCCATGGGGCGTGACGTTTTGACGAGGATTATCTACGGCGGGCGCGTATCCTTTACGGTAGGCCTGGTATCCGTGTTAATTGCGGGAACCATAGGCATGATTCTCGGGCTGATTGCCGGTATGGCAGGCGGCATCGTGGATGCGGTGATTATGAGATTTATGGATGCGATGATGTCTGTTCCAATGATTATCATGGCTCTGTTTTTGGGGAGTATTTTCGGAAAGGGGCTGGGCAATATCTGCCTTGCTATCGGTATTTCCATGATACCCAGCTACGCCCGTGTGACCAGAGGGCAGGTGCTTACGGTAAGGGAAATGGACTATGTGACGGCAGGTACTCTCTGCGGCGCATCCAAATTAGAAAATACGGTTTTTCATATTTTCCCTAACTGCGTTTCATCGAATATCGTTCTTATGACAATGAACCTGGGGAATGCGATTCTGAATGAAGCAGCCCTTAGCTTCTTAGGAATGGGAATCAACCCGCCCACAGCCAGCTGGGGCAGTATGGTAAATGACGGCTATAAATATATGGGCACCAATGCGGTCATAGCAATCGCCCCCGGCCTGTTCATTATGATTACTGTGCTTTGCTTTAACATGGTAGGCGATGCGTTAAGAGATGCAATGGACCCGAAGCTGCGCGGAACATTGGGTAAAAAGGGTAAAGGAAAGAAGAAGAAAGGATAGGCGTTATGGCAGATAAACTTCTGGAAATAAAAGATTTAAGTATAACATATAACACAGAAATAGCGACTGTTTATGCGGTAAACGGTATGAGCCTGTCGCTGGAATATGGGGAAACCCTGGGCCTGGTAGGGGAAACGGGAGCCGGCAAGACTACCACCTGCCTCAGCATCATGCGGCTTTTGCCGGAAGGTATCGGAGAAGTGACCAATGGCTCAATCATACTGGATGGAAATGATATGCTGAATCTCCACGAGGATAAGGTAAGGGATTTGCGGGGGAATATTGTGTCCATGATTTTCCAGGACCCTATGTCCAGCCTGAACCCTGTTATGACGGTAGGCGACCAGATACTTGAAGTGCTTAAGACCCATAATAAAGATATGAGCAAAGCCGATTTGGATAAAGCGGTGAATAACATGATGGAAATGGTGGGGATTCCGGCTAACCGCAAGAACGAATACCCTCATGAATTTTCCGGTGGTATGAAGCAGAGAATAGTCATCGCCATCGCATTGGTTTGCGAGCCGAAGCTGATTCTTGCCGATGAACCGACTACCGCGCTGGATGTGACCATCCAGGCACAGATGCTGGGCCTGATTAACGATTTGCAGAAACGTCTGAATACGGCCATGATACTGGTAACCCATGATTTGGGTGTTGTGGCTCAGACTTGTGAAAAAGTGGCGGTTATGTATGCCGGGGAAGTGATTGAGTATGGTAAGGCGGAGCATATTTTTGACTCCGAAAAGCTTCATCCATATACCCGCGGCCTGTTCGATGCCATTCCCAAGCTGGATGAGGATACCCAGCGCCTGGTGACGATTGACGGGATGATTCCGGATCCTACGCAGGTAATCGAGGGCTGCCGCTTTGCGGATAGGTGTAAATTTGCCGCAGATAAATGTAAAATTGCACCGCCGGTAGTGGAAGTGGAGCCGGGGCACCTGATTAAATGCCATAGATATGGCAAGTAGAAGACGGCAGTGAAACTAAATCATTTCTCGAAAAAATGCCCAAAAAGCGGCATTTTTCATCCGG
>BLLT01000284.1 GCA_011958945.1 Lachnospiraceae bacterium
CTGATTTTTCTCCTGCTACTTTATTCAGTGACATTACCACCCCATCTACAGGAGCCTCGATAGTTGCCCCCACCGATTTTTCTTTTAACTTTTCAATTTTCTCCATCTGTAATTCAATTGCTTCATTCTGCGACTCCAAATTAATTTCCGCCAGCAATTCCTTTTGAATCTCCGCCATATCTTCTTTGGCTTTATCCAAAGCCATCTGTGCCTTTTCCTGTCTATCCTGAGCTTCTAAAAGTTGGTTGGAGGCATTCGCTTTCGCTACAGTGTTATCATTACTGTTTTCTTTATCTGTAAGTGCCTGTTGTGCATTAGTAACGGCAGAATCTTTGTTGCTTTGCTCATTTTGCTTATTTGCTACTTCTTTGTTAGCTTCCGACACCTGATTTTCCGCATTAATCACTGCCTGCTTCGCCTGTTCCAATTCATTTTCTTTTGTTGCGGCGTTAGCTGTCAACTGATTCAGCCGCTCATCGCCACCCATATTATTGTATTGCTCTTGCAAAGAGGGATATGCGTTTACAAAGGAATTATAATCTTGTTGAGCTGTATCAAAAGCCGATTTCGCATTAGCATATTGGGTATTTATCTGATTCACCTGCTCTTCTTGCTTCTGAACAGCTGCAATTTTTTTCCCTTCCTCTTCTGGGTCAGATGGATTTGGGTTGTCATTTCTCCATTGATCCAATGCATCATTTAAGCGCTGTAAATCGCTTTTAGCATTATCCAACTGAGTTCCTACCTGAGTTAAATTATTGGATGCATTTTCAACAGCTTCTTGTTTACTTTGTAAAGTTGCCGAATAACTGCCAACTTCTTGTTTCAATGCCTGCATACTGTCTCTTTCTGCAGTTATCAGCGCTAATTCTGCTTCCTTCGCTGACACATTATTTTTAGCAATTGTAACATCCTCTGTAGCTTTTGCCGCATTTGCTTGGGCATTGGCTACTGCCTGCGCTGCATTATTTGCCTCTTTTTGCGCATTTGAAACAGCATTTTTTTCATTTGTTGTATCTACTACTTGATTCCCGATATAACCTACCTCTTTATTTGCTGATGCAACTTGCAATGTAGCATTGTCATATTCTGCCTGCGCCATATCCATTGCAGCAATTGCATTCTGCAGTTTTTGTTGTTTTTGTGTCAAAGTAAGGGTATTATCATTTTCAATACTGCTCACGGTTCCTACTTTCATGCTTTCTGTAATTACCGCAACTTGATAAGCAAGAATCAA
The DNA here is from genome assembly GCA_011958945.1 of Lachnospiraceae bacterium. Lineage (GTDB taxonomy): Bacteria > Bacillota > Clostridia > Lachnospirales > Lachnospiraceae > Kineothrix. Next base: position 1,238 of record BLLT01000284.1, read on the forward strand.
TGTATTCAGTTCTTTTTCTGCCTCTAATAATTCTGTACTTTCTTCATCCTCAAGGTAAAATAAAACGTCTCCTTTTTTTACTTCATCTCCAACTTTTACTGCTACACTGGAAATAACACGACTCTCCTCAATAGCTATATTATAAGGATCCGTTGCTTCTATATTCCCGGTTCCCCTCACCTTCGCCGTAATCGTTCCGCTCTGCACATATTCCGTTGCCACCTCCGGCAAGGAATAATTCATAATCGTATTGGAAAAGAACGTCAGCACAAGCATAATGGACAAAAAGACAATTGCCGCATTCTTCACCCATTCCCTTCTCTTCGATGGATTCGTATTCTCATTCATTTCCGTTTCCTCCTATCCCTTAATACCGCCCTGGTAAGTAATCCCTTCCACCAGATAATCTTCCCCGTAAAGGAAGACCAGCAATGTAGGCACCATGTATATTGTCGCTACTGCAAATGCAAGCCCTATTTCCCCGTTTTTGATTTTGGAAAGAAAAACGGAAAGCGGATGCATCGTATCTTCTGAAAGCAATATTAACGGCTGCTCCACCATATTCCAGTAATCGATAAAAATCAATATCGCCACCGAACAAAGGCATCCCTTGCAAAGCGGCAGGCAGATGCTCCTGAATATCTGCCATTCCCCAGCCCCGTCAATCTGCGCCGCCTCTATAACCGATATTGGTATCCTGCGCATAAACTTCGTCAGCAGATATACCGCAAAAGGTGAGAAAATCCCAGGCAGCCATATCGCCCATCTCGTATCCAGCAAATGAAGCCAGTTGGATACAAGGTAATTGGGAACCAGTGTTACCTGATAAGGCATCAGCATCAATATAATATATATGAAAAAAATCATTTCCTTTATTCTGCCCCTGTATCTGGTAAAACCATACGAAGCCAGCACCGCCACCAGAAGCTGGAAAAAAACAATGGGCACCACCAGAATAACAGAATTCCAAAATTTAAACAAATAGTCCGGGCTTTTAAACAATACGGTAATATACTGGCTAAAAGATACCATATCCGGAATAAATTTCAAATTCACCTTTTCCGAAATATAGGTTTTCCCCCCAGTATCGCTGGTGGAAAAGACCTGCCCATAATTGGAGGAAATCTCCGATGAAGACATAAAGGAATTGGTAATCGTCAGAACAATAGGCATCAGGAAAAGGATGGCAAAAAATGCCGCAATCACCGTTGCCAGCCATTTTTTTATAAACAGCCGCCCTTTCTTTCGCCTCACCATCCACCGATAAGCCCTCTCTTCCTTATTCAGTCCTGCTTTCTTTTTCTTTACTGTCTGCTGACCGGAAAAAACCCCTTCCAGTTCGGGCAGAAGCGCATCGTCTATTTTACCCGGTTCTTCCTCTCCAACGCCCGAAACCATTTTTTCTCTATCTGTCCTGTTTTCCGTCATCCTTCCACATCCCTCCCGAAATGGTTTTCCGCCAGGAACAATATCCCTATGATAATCACCATCACAATGGACATCATAATCGCTGCTGCCGACAGCCGCTGGTAATCCAGATTGCCGAAAGTATTGTTCATAAAATGCTGCATCATATATACTGTAGGGTAGGGATAATCATCCGTAAGCAAATAAATTTCCCGGAATACTTTAAAGGAATTAATTAATGACATAATAGTCACAAAAAGCAATGTGGATGAAAGATACCGTATTTTGATAAACAAAAAAACCTGCCACGGCTTTGCGCTTTCCAATACGGCCACCTCCAAGATATCCTTGGGGATACTGCTTAAAGCCGCCATAAACAAAATCATATTATAGCCCAGGTTCTTCCATAAAAACAGGACGATAATCACCACCTGGGCATGTTCCGATTTCAGCCAGTCCACCTTACCTGCCCCAAAAAGCGCCATAATATCGTTCACCATCCCATTATAGTGGAACAGCACCTGCCATATGAGCACGATAGATGCGATAGGCACCATCATCGGTGTGAGGAAAAAGGTCCTAAACTGGCTTTTAAAAGGCATCTTACTGTCAAGCAGCATCGCCAGCCCCAAAGACAATACCACAGCAAGCGGCACCGCAATCACGGAAAATTTCATCGTATTGGATGCGGCCTGCCGAAAAGCCGCATTCTGGAACACCATCCTGAAATTATCCAGAAATACAAACTGGTGGCTGATAGGATTGTCCACTACCGAATAAAAAAACACCACAAAAAAGGGAATCACAAAAAACACCAGCACCCCCAGCACGCTGGGGGATAAAAATGCCGATGAGACTTTCCTGCCACGCGCATCCCTTTTCGTGATACGCTTTTTTTCCTTGTTTTTTTCTTTACTTTTTTCTTTCCACAAATTGCCTTGTTTCCCAGCAAATTTCTTTATTTTCATGATTGCTGCAACTGCTTTCTATCTTTTTTCGTTGATATAAATCTGCATCCGGCTCTGAATCAGCGATGCTGCTTCCTGCACGCTCTTTTGCCCGTCAAAATAGCTTTGTGCCTCTTCCATGATAATTTCCAGCATCTTCGAATCTACATGGTGCTTCTGTGCCGTCTCTATCATTTCCCGCACTTTGTCCGTCTGCTCCTTGGATGCCGCGTAAACCTCCACGGTAACTTCCCCGTTCTTCCCGGCAGACCACCAGCCCTTAGGCTTTTCCTTTTTCTCTCCGTCTACATCTTCATAATACTCTGCCTGCATATCTTTTTCAAACTGTTTTTCCAATGCACTGCGCATCACAGGGAAGCCCCCATTGGCGGACTGTAGATTTTCCTGGCGTTCTTTTTCCAACAAAAACCGGAAAAACTCCCAGACTCCCTCTTTATTCTCGGAATTCACATTCATCGCCGCCGTTGTGCCATTGGGCTCAATCATAGTGCCGCTTTCTTTCGTTGTAGGATAACCGATTAGGTTCACCGGTTCACCGAACTGATACTCGTACAGCTGATATTGCTGCACCGAAGTTACAGAATCCTTTATTAAAAGCAGTTCCCCGTTCCTTATCTTTTCCATTGCTCCAGGCGCATTGGGGTCATATTCCACTTCTTTCGGAAAACGGTTGGCAAATTCCAGAATCTTTATAAATTCCTCATCTTCAAAATTACATTCCCCGCTCTCCTCATCCACAAACAAATCTTCATTGGTCTGCATCATCATCTGCAAAGCATTGTATTTTGTAGTATATTCAAACAGTTCTGCATTGGATCCTTTCGCATCCATCAAGGCAAAAACGTCATCCAAAGTCCACGTGGATCCCTCTCCCACATCAGAGACCTTCCCTATTACCGTAGATATGCCAAAACAGCGCATAATAGCGTATAGCTTACCATCCAGTTCATAAGCCTTCATGGCATTTTCAATGTAATCATCCCTGTTCAGTTCTTCATCCTTATCCAAATATGGGTATAGGTCTTCCACTACTCCCATATCCACCAGTTCCTTCAACCCTACCGGGCAATAATACATATCGATGATATCCGGCCCGTTTCCACTGGACAAATCCGCGGACCAAAGGTTCATCATCGTTTCATAGTCCTTATCCCCTTCGCCATATTCTTTGATTTCAATCCGATATTTCTCGCTCTGCTTATTAAAAGCCACCACATCCGTCTTTACGAAATAGGGAACATACAGCGTTCCGTAAGTAAGGACTATTTTTTCCGGCACCTCGGACCGGTTCTTCCTGGTCAGAACCGCCATCTCCCCTTTACTAATCTCCGCATTGATATCCATGGAAACTGCCACCACTTTGCCATCTTCCAGAATGGCAAAATCCTGCAGGCTGGTGCTGTCAATATCGCTGTCCACCCAGTTCAAAATCTCCGTAGGCTTCTCCTCGCCCATATTATAGGTATAGAGTTTTGTTCCCTCTGTATAGAGGATATCCGCCCTGTTTCCTCCGCCCTGATATGTACCATAATCAAAAGCTACCTGGCTGTCCATTGGCTTTAAACCCTTCCCTGCCATATCTACTTCC
>BLLT01000285.1 GCA_011958945.1 Lachnospiraceae bacterium
AAGCGGGGGAATCAGAGGTAATATGCTTACACGGCGGTTTGCGTTTCACCCATATCAGACGAAAGGCGAAAAACTCTAGGGCTGATTTGGCCTTTCAAAAACAAAAAATCTGCGATTAATGTAGCCAGATTAACCGTTCACGAAGTAGACGTTAGAAATCGCCCCTATTTTTCCGATAAGTTAGTTGAAGACTGGAGGTGGCAGAAACAGCCCATTATCATTTTTGTAACAGGGTATGAAAAATATGTGTATGACGCATTTGACGTAGGGGCGTTCCAGTATCTGGTAAAGCCCGTGGACGAACAGAAATTTGCAGAGGTGTTCGGACGGGCGGCGGGGCAGATCGCATCGGAGGCGGAGCAGCGGAAGAAAAAACTTGTGATCCAGTATGGCGGCGAGGGAAAGGCCATACCGCTGAATGACATTTACTACATGGAAAGCCGGAACCACAATATCATCCTGTACCTGAAAGACGGGAATATCGAATACTATGCGAAGATCGGGGATTTGGAGGAGGAGCTGGCGGGGCAGTTCTACCGCATCCACCGGGGATACCTTATCAACCTTTTCCACATGGAAGGGTATGATAAGACGGAGGTAAGGATGGCGAACGGGGATAAGCTGAATGGCCTTGCAGGATGTCATTTTGCTTTTCATTCTAAATTTTGTTGGGAGCATGATTGCAGGAGCGGTGAATGGGCTGCTGATTGTAAGAATAGATACGGATGCTTTTGTGCTGTTTGATGAAAAGCCGGATTTACTTTGGAAGATTCCAATGATAGCATTATGTATTTTTGCGGGGGAGGCCGCCTTGATCTATTTCTGGCAGAGATACCGCATCCTGCTTGCCGAGAGACCCGATAGTGAATGATATGTGCGGGAATGTGGCATCGTGTTCCTTGACATCACTGCTGGAAAATGGGAAGTATCGCTTATGTGGGTACAATGGCTTAGCAAGAAAAACCGTATTGAGGGAGCTTTGGATATAAATTGCGTGTGGCTTATCCCGCAAGATGCTGTTAAGCCAGATGATGCACAAAAAAAGAAAAAATTTCAAAAAAACTTGTAAGATTTTTTGAAATACGAAGTCTTATAGGTGAGGAGGTGAGAAAGTGGCAGGCTTTGGAGAAGAATTTGAGAAAATTTATATGAGATACTTTAATGATGTATTTCTTTTTCTCAAAAAACTATCAAAAGACGAAAGCATTGCAGAGGAGATAACAAGCGAAACATTTTTCAAAGCAATGCGCTCAATAGATGCTTTTCGTGGTGACACAGACATTCGTGTTTGGCTTTGTCAAATTGCAAAGAACTGTTACTTTTCTCACTTGAAAAGGCAACAGAGGTTTGTAGATATTACTGATATTGAATTTGCAGATAGCATAGACACTATTGAGGAACAAATATTAAACCGAAGTGATGCTATGCAAATACATCTCTTGCTGCACAATTTAGACGAACCGTATAAGGAAGTTTTTATGCTGCGGGTTTTTGGAGAATTGAGCTTCAAACAAATCGCAAAAATTTTTCAAAAAACAGATAACTGGGCCTGTGTCACTTATCACCGGGCAAAAAATAAAATATTGGAACAAATGGAGGCCGATAATGGGTGATAAATGTAATTTAATCAAAGATATACTTCCACTATATGTAGAAGATATGGTAAGTGTGGATACATGCGAATTTGTTAGCGAACATCTTGAGCGTTGCGTGGAGTGCCGTGCAGAGTTTGAACGTATGCGGAAAGCTACGAATTTTATCCCTGATGCTGACGATGATACCGATATTATGCCGTTAAAAAGAGTAAAGAGGGACTTATTTGTCAAACGCCTACAGACCATTTGTTTCACAGCGATTTTGGTTTGTGCCATAGTGACGATTATTTTTGGGGTTTTAACATCACCTAAATTTTTCCCCTTTTCCGATAACCTGCTCAAAGTTATTGATAGCCCTGATGGGGGCGTTATCATAACCTTTGATAGCAAGGTGACAGGTTATAGCTGTAATGAAGTGTTTGACGATGAAGCAGAAACAGAAATTTATCGCATAAATGCCTGGACTACAACTTGGGACGTATATTCGTCTAATCGAGGAAAACAAAATATGGTTATACCTTTTGACCGTGAAACTGAAATTCAGATTTTCTATGCTCAAAACGATGGCTCCCAGGATGTACTCATTTATGGGCCAAATGAAAATACGGAAGAAAACGGCATAACTTTGCCAAGGCTAATCCTAATGCCGTATTTTTTAATAGCTTCCCTTGCTCTTGTTATATTTATAATTCTACGAGTGCTGCTAAGAAATAAGCGAGCAATCATTGTGTGGATTGACAGGGCTATACCATTCCCAATTTCCTATATGGCAGCGCAGCTTTGCACAAAAGGATTTAGCTTTACGACTTATTCATCACAACGGGATTTTTGTATTATTATCCTGGTTGCTGCGCTGCTTTATTTTGCAATGCTGACGGGAAAATCTCTTTATAAAGCAAAGCTGAATACTTTGAGGGGATAGACATGAAAAAATCTCTGTTTAGACTGCCGGATATGTTGGAACTAAGTATTGCATATATTTTCTGCTTTTCTCTAAATTTGCTTTTGGATTATGCAAAGACTTTGGATTTGGATGCTTATATTCTAAGGGCTTTTTTGAAAAATTTCATTGATTACCAGCCCCTGATTGTTTTGCTGTTTACGTTCATTGTGATAGTTTTCCATTATCAAATGCTGGAGAAAAAAAAGGCAGAAATATTTTGCAGAATACTTGTGGGCGGTACTGTGTCTAAAATCACAATTCGATATATGCTGGACTGTATCACGGTATTGATTTCCGCTTATCTTTTATCGGCTTTTGTAAATTTTCATTTTGGGTTCAATTTTGCCAACAATTTTTATTTAGTCCTTATTTTTGTCATATACATACTAATTAGCGCAAGGCGGGTGCGGAAATATGAAAATCTTTAAGTTTATTGTTTCAAAAATATTTTTGAGAAAAGCGATACTTGGTATAGGCATAATTCTGTTGCTTCTCATGGCGAATTACATAATCTTTACTGCTGCTCGTTCTATTTTATCAACATTTCAAGGGTATCAGGAAACAAAATATGTAAATCAGGAAGGGGTTTACATCGCTAACTTAGACCCGGATAGTCATATTGATATGGGCATGATTGGAGAAAACGGAATCCAAACAGTATATGACTATTTGAACAGTAGCTTTAAGTATGCTTTTTATACAGACGGGTTTATTGTATCTGTTCCCAACGGTGATGATATGGAAATATCATTAGGCTATATGAACGAGCAGTATTATAGATTAAATGGATTTGAACTTTCGCAAGGAACAGATTTGTACTTTGATTACCAATTAGACAGGGAGATCCCTGTTTTAATAGGAAAAGGGTTAAGCAAAACATATCCTGTTGGAGCAACAATAGAAATGGAAGAATCTGTGCTTGGGCGGCCTCTAACGCTAAAGGTTCAGGGCGTGTTGAAGCAAAATGCTTACCATTCCAATTATTATGCCCTCAATTCCAAGACATACTACAATTTCTCAATCCTCTTTCCGGTGAATGAGGAATTTATAGATCGTGCGAGCATGGACATTCAATTTAATGGCCTTATGGATATTATACTTCTGGACACCTCAGAAGAAGAAATAGCGAGTTTGAGTGAAGTTATCAAAGACAATTTGGGCTTGAGTTTTAATTTCTTTAGCCAAAAGGAAAACTACGATTATTTCAACGAATACTATCTTCATTCACTTAAAATTATATTCATAACAACATTTATTCTGCTGATAGTCATAACTTGTCTTTCTGTTTGGAACGCATTGGTTAGTGTTCGCTTGATGCTGAAAGACTTTACTATCAATCTATTGGTGGGATTAAGCTACACAAAGCTGAAAAGAATTTTTTATGGTTATTTTGGGATGATCTCCTTTGTTAATGTAGCCCTGATTTCTATATTCACCGCTTTTAACCGTTATGGGTGCTGGTTAAGGAAAGACGCTACCTTTGCAGCTTACGGATTGTTTGGTTTGATAGGAATGGACTGGCTGGCTTTGTTGCTGGTTGTCGTTTCTGATATTGCTATCGGAATAATTGTTGTCGAAAGTATGTTGTGGAAAATCAAAAAGGTTCCAATTTCCTTGGGGGTATTGCAATGACGAAGATTATTGATCTAAGCGTTAAAGAAAAAAACTATAAGAGCAAAAAGGCGCAGATTTCAATATTAAATGATTTTAGGCTTGAAGTCGCCGCTGGTGAAAAAATTGCCATTGTGGGCGAATCGGGGGCAGGAAAAAGTTCCTTGCTCAATATTATGGGGCTGCTTGATAGAAATTATAGCGGTGAATATACGCTTTTTGGATTGCCGACAGAACAGTTAAATACAAGCCAGTTAGCGCAATGGAGAAACCAAAGAATTGGTTTTGTTCTTCAAGAGTCGGCACTAATTAACTCTTTGACGATTGAAGAAAATATCAAACTGCCGTTTCTTTATGCAAACTCTGAAAAAAAGAGTTTTAAGGTGGTTGAAGATTTCGATACTGTCATTAGCGCGATTGAGATTAGACCCATACTAAAAAAGAAACCACTTGAATGTTCCGGCGGAGAAAAGGCCAGGGCTGTATTTGCCAGAGGAATCATCATGAAACCTCAGATTATTTTGGCTGATGAACCTACGGCATCCCTGGATGTGGAAAATAGAGAAAGAATTATAACCTTGCTTTTTAACATGAACAAAGAGTTTAACACTACCATCATTACTGTAACTCATGATCTGGAAATAGCGAATCGTCATGATAGAGTAATCCATCTTGAAAGGGGTAAATAAAATGGGATTTTTTGCAATGATTGCGTCAATGCTGCTGGGATTATTGTTTGTTGCTGCTGGAATTTCTCGTAGAAAGCAAAAGGGATGGCCTATAATTTTTATCGTACTTGGAATAGTATTTGTTATTTTTGCGGTTTATTTGGGATTCCCTATATAAAGAAATTGGCCTGAAATCTTGAAAAAGAAGAATTGCGCTGGGTGAGTGCGCAGGCAGGCCAGAAGAAGGAGGGTTAAAGGGATGGCAACAGCAAAAAGTGCTGCCGCCCCTCTGAACAAGTGCGCCCAGCGGCGCACGTTTCTAACGGGTCAAAGTCCCGAATCCGCCCGGTAGTGGGAAGGATATAGCCGA
>BLLT01000286.1 GCA_011958945.1 Lachnospiraceae bacterium
CTGCCAGCAGATCGCCGCTATTGTCTTTTTTGTATTTTACAGTGACCGTGCCAATACCAGTCAGGTTATTCACCGTCACGGCCGCCGTTTTGGGCTGTCCGGTATAGAGCAGGTCAGCAGGCGGCGTATAAGCCAGATTACCGGCAGGCACATCCGCTTTACTGATCGCATATTCTTTCGTTACTGTCCCAGTATAGTTCCCCTTGCCAGTGACGGTGACGGTATGCTCTCCGGCTTTGGTGAAGTCTCCGATATAGGAAACCGTATAGTCCGTCCCCTCGGTCAGTCCGGCAATCGTAACTGTGGGCTTTTGCTCCGTGCCGTCATAGACGGCACTTGCCGGGGACAGCGTGACATTTTTGTCCGCGATTGGGATTGCGGTGATCGTGCCGATGGCATTCACTGAGGAATCCTTGGGCAGCGTGTAATTGTTTGCCTTGGCGCTGCTTTTTAGCTCTACGACGATGGTAGCTCGCTTATTTGCCCCGGCACTCGCGTCTGCAAAGGTGCCGGTAGCGGTGTAATCTGTACCGAGGGCCAGCGCCTCGCCGGGCACCAGCCCGGTAAAGGTCACGCTGGACACAGAAGCGGCAGTATTGCCATCGTAGGTCTTGGATGCCACTGTCGCGCCGGTGGCGGTCAAGGTGGCCTTGCTGATGGTCACGCTGGCCGGGACCGCGCCCATGGACTGGGGCAGGGTGTAGTTGGACGCCGCCCCGCCGGTGAGGGTCAGCCGGGGCAGGGTAACGCTGGTATACGTCTCTGCGTCGGAGCCGCTCAGCGTTCCGGTCAGTCCGGTGAGGTCAACGGATACATTGTCGCTGTTCAAAACTCCGTCCAGAGTCACGCCAGTGATCTGCACCGAATTGGTTCCGTCATATGTCCTATCCTTCGCCGCTGCGCCGGTGACGGTCAGCGGGGCCGGGGTGACGGTGACTTGGCCTATTACATTGAAACGTTTAACAATGGTATTATTTCCCTGATAAGAAAGGCGGGGGGACGCATTATACCAGTATTCTCCAGCTGGCAGATCAGCTGGCAGTTTAACTTCAAGCTCGCGCCCAAGATTCCAGGATTTGCCGTCAGACAGTGCCATCAGAACCCAGCAATTGTCCGCACTATCCGCCGGCTCAAGGCTGTAGCCATCCGCCAGCTCCGCCGTGCAGATCAGCGTTGCGCTCCCTGTCTTCCCGTAGGTCACAGAAAAATCGGGCGTTATGGAGACGGTCCCCACGACTGTCTCAATTTCGCATTTGTCGCAGGAACGGCGGATGATACCTGTTGCCGAGGTACACTGGTGTACCCAGCCGTGGGCCTCCGTCTTCTTCCCGCCGCACAGGGTACAGGTCTGCCAGTGGTTTGTTTCATCGTGCCCGTAGTCATCAGAGTATGCGCAGCTCTCCGCAGCTCCCGCATACCCGCAGGCCAGACAGGTCATGGCGTGGGTTTCCGCACCTTCATTCGGCGTGTACTCACAGACGCCCTCGCCGGTATGGTTGCACTTCTTCACCGTCACCGTGCCGGTCAGCATGGCTTTTGTATCAAGCGATACTTCCCCCCAAGTATTGCTATCCACCCATCCTTCTGCCTTTGTAACAGGTAGGTTATTTCTGTGATAGGCATACCCTGTTGCAAGCATATCTTTCAGCGTGACAGACGCATTGTTGTTTACCTGTACCGCTACGACTCCACTGAATGTTCCGCCGGAAATGGTTATGCTTCCACCCCCGGACACCCACAATCCTGTATCACTCCCTGAGATAGTTCCACCGGAAATGTTGACCGTTCCACTGCTGATTTTCATACTCCGGAATCCTGAAACGGTCCCGCTTTGGATGGATAGAGTCCCGCCATATACTTCGATGGTAATATTTGAACTCTCAATCTTTCCGCCGGTTCCGCTGTCCTGAATTGTGACGCTGCCACCTGAGATATAAAATGCGCCACGCTCAGTTGCTTTGACAGTTTGACCATTCAAATCCAACGTGAAGGTGTGGTTTCCGCTGATGCTAATGTAGTTGCTGCCTAAATCTACCTCCGTCAGCAGGGTTACTGTTGCGCCGGAGTTTCCTTCTGTGAACGCATCGGCCAAAGCGCCCACGAAGGTGGTGGAGCTGCCATTTACGACCTTCGCAACGGCGGAAATGTTGACTGGCACCGTCCCTGCCGCGTCCGCCATATTGTTATTCCCTACGAATTTCGCGGTCAGGGTGATGGGGTCGCCATTCGGCACCACATTCCCCTGTTTCAGCACATCAGCGGCCTTTACTGCTATCGCGTAGCTGCCGTCTGCACCAACGTCCACCGCCTCGGACACCTGCATATCACCCACAAACACCGCCATCTGGCCTGCAGTCGGTCCGCTCCGCAGACGTGCCGCCGCTTTTGTTGGAGCCGCCCCGGTTGCGGTGGGCGTGGCCTTGACAGTGATGGTATCATCAGCAGTGAAGTCGCTGCACACTACGCTGCCTTTATAGGTTTTCACAACACCATCCCCTACAAACTGCGTGCCGGATTGCGCCACGGTAAATGTCTTGCTGATTTCCTTACCGCCTTTAGTGAATGTAACCTTATACTCTCCTGCATCTTTTACAACTGCCGGTTCGATGTTACGCGTCCAGCCCTTTGTATCTGCGGTAAACTCCACCCCGCAAACCGTAGCGTTCTCTTCCAATATAATCTGGTCTGTATAGTCCTTCCCTGTATAAACCCGTCCTTCCGGAACAGAAATCATATCCTCATTTACATCGATCAGGAATTTTCCGTTCCCTGTCAAAGCGCCTGTTCCGGTCAGAGAATCCTTTTCATGGATACGCATCGTACCGTTGTTTTCTAATATAATGCCATCTGGAATCGTCAGCGCAGCTCCATCCGGAATCACGAAAGAACCGTTCTCCGCCACAGTCAAATTCGCTGCAAGGGTGTGGCTGCCGTAAACCTGATAAGCCGCTCCCATATCGGAATTGAAAAATTCATAGATAATTCCCTTCATCGTACTGCTGTCATCCACGGTAATCGCTTTCTTAGAGCGAAGCAGAAACCGGCCGCTGCCTGTCACCTGTGAATTGGTAACAGCCATCTCTTCCTCACAATGGATACCTGCATCAGGAACATAAGCTGATATCGTGGAATTGGTAATAGACGCCTTATACTCCGATACCTGTGTGGATATCTTCGTCACATACACTCCAAAACCGCTGGGATTGGTTATCTTCAATGTGCTGTCGGTGATTGCTGCTTTATTGGTTGCAACACAGTAATCAACAGCGCCTGACAAATTGGTTATGGTCACATCGCTGCGATTTTTTATGGTTAAACCACCGTGCGTAGTGTAAATATAACCATTTGACCCATTCATGTTGAAGTTCACTGTTGCGTTGTCGATCTCCATGTCATAGGAAAGAAAAATCATCCCCTGTGTGGTGACATCCACGTTTACTCCGCGAATAAAAATATAGCGGTCAGCCCAGCTTTTTCCATCCAAAGAAAGGGAAGCCCCCTGATCTCCTGTAATCGTTGTACTTCCAAACGCATTTCCATAAATGAGTTTTTCACTCGTTTTTACAGAATTATCCCCCTTTAGATAAAGCGTAAACTCCAGGTCGGCATTGGTGATGTGAACAAAAACCTCACCGGAATTATCAGAATGATAATCCGCTAATGTCAGAACACCGTCTGCATAGCTCCAGCCATCTCCGCTGTCACCGCTACAGACCTTCTGTCCAAACAACTCCAAATCAGGCGTCCCCTCCTCCACCGGATCAGGTATATTGGCCGCATCCAGCTTCTCTTGCAATTCGTAACAATGGGAAAGGTCAATCTGTCCTTGTTCATCCTCGTTCAACTCACGATAGAGCGCAAGAATCTCCTCAAGCTGCGCCCGCACCTCCTCCTCATTGTCCTCTGTGATGTCCGCTGCATCCGGCAGGGCGGCAATCAGCTTTTCAATAGGGCAGATACGGCACTCATAGGTACAAGGACTCCCCCCACTGTCCTCCGATTCCGGCAGGTAGCCGCAGGTATCATCATGCTCCCTGTGGTGCTTACAGAGGTCGGTATCTTCCGGCTGGTCTGTGTTTTCTTCCGTATCTTCTGTACTATCTTCTGTATCCTTCCCCTTGCAGTCTGACAGGCTGGCACCTTCCGCTCCGCACACAGGGCAGTCTGTATTGATACGGCAACCATTGTTGCCGTTGTCCTCTGTGCATAATTCCTCACAGATACATTCCTCCTGACCGGTATCCGGTTCTTTTACTTCATTTTCGTTTTCTATTCCCGGATTTTCGGATTCCCCGTCATTTATCCCATTACCGTCCGTATTATCTTCCGGTGTTCCGTCTGTCCCTTCATTGCATATTTCACACACGAAGGTGCAGGGACTTCCCTCCGCCGATTCCCGGTAACCGCAGGATTCGTCATGCTCATGATGGCAGTCCAGCTCCTTTGTGGTGCTGCCGTCTTCCCCCTCCACTATCCTGTAACAGTCCTCCGTATGCTCATGGGTACACGTATGCCCCGCTTCTGCCTCTTTGTAGCCGCAGTCCTGAGTATGCGACCTGTGGTGTGTGCACAGCCCGCCCCCGCTGCTCTCCGATGCGGATACGGCGATGCCGTCAAAAGGCAGCGTCTGGAATATTAATGCCGCCGCCAGCAGGACTCCCAACGCACGGTGCAGTTTCCGTGCATTTATGTCACGATGTATTTTCCGTGCGTTTGTGCCGCCCTGCCCCCATTTCTTTGCAGAAAAACTCTTATCCTGAAACCATTTTCCCATAATATATGACTCCTTTTTATCTTCAAAGGGGCGTCCCCTCTTATAAAATCCCTAAATTCCTCGCCGCCAGCACTGCGTCCGCCTTGCCGGACACGCCCAGTTTCCGGTAGTTCTCCTTCGCATGGTACTTCACTGTGGCCTCCTTCATGGAAAGTTCCTGGGCGATCTTCCCCACACTCTTTCCCTCCGCCTGTAACCGAAGGACGGATAACGCCGCCTCACAGAAGTCCGGCGCTTTCGCAAGCTGCCCCTTTAAGTACACCGGGTAGCGCACCGCCACCTTCCCCGTTTCCCCCATCAGCCGGGAAAGCCACTCTTTGTCCGGTATCTCCTTTTCCAGAAAGCTCTTCCCCGCCGCCACAAACAGCTCCTGCACCGCCGCCCCTTCCTCGCTGATAAGG
>BLLT01000287.1 GCA_011958945.1 Lachnospiraceae bacterium
TGAGTCACAGCAAAGCTGTGACATGGAGGTTAGCGTGAAAGTTTTTCATCGTGTTTGTGTCTGCACGGCATCCACAAACCCCTTCATGCAAAAAAGCCGTGCAGAAATGGAGTCCAAAATGCATATAGTAGTAGCAATTGATTCGTTGAAAGGAAGCCTATCTTCCATAGAAGCCGGACAGGCGGCAAAAGAGGGCATCCAAAGAGTATATCCCCAAGCCAATGTAACCGTCTGCCCGCTGGCGGACGGCGGGGAAGGCACAGTGGAAGCGCTTGCCGGCGGTACGGGCGGACAAATCCGAAAAACAGAAGTTACCGGGCCGTTGGGAGAAAAAACAATATGTAAATATGCAATTCTGGATGGCAATCTGGGAGTCATCGAAATAGCGGAAGCTGCAGGCCTTTCGCTTGTTTCTTCTAATCTGCGCAATCCTCTTTATACTACTACATATGGGGTAGGTGAAGTCATTAAAGATGCAATTGCAAATGGCTGCAGAAAATTTATCATCGGCCTGGGGGGAAGCGCCACCAATGACGGCGGTGCTGGAATGCTGCAGGCTCTGGGGTTCGAATTTTCCGATTCAGAAGGAAGGCCAATTGCCTTTGGGGCAAAGGGGTTGGAGCAGTTAGCATCTATTTCCGGAAAGTATGCCTTGCCTCAACTGGAGGAATGTGAATTTCATGTAGCTTGCGATGTGGAGAATGTGCTGTGCGGCCCTAACGGCTGCAGCGCCGTTTTCGGCCCCCAAAAAGGGGCTGACGAAGAAATGGTACGTCAGATGGATAAGTGGATGAACCGCTATGCCGGGCTGGCCGTGGAAAAATTTCCAACAGCCAATCCCCTCTTCCCAGGGGCAGGGGCAGCGGGCGGACTGGGCTTTGCCTTTCTTACTTTTTTGCATGCCTCCCTGGAATCCGGCATTGAAATTATACTGAGGGAAACAGGTTTGGAAGAAAAAATACGCAAGGCCGATATTGTCATAACCGGGGAAGGGCGTCTGGACCGGCAAAGCATGATGGGAAAAGCCCCTGTGGGGGTGGCCAGACTAGCCAAAAAATATGGGAAACCTGTGTTGGCCTTTGCCGGAAGCATTGGAAAGGACGCCAGGGCATGCAACGAAAATGGTATCGATGCTTATTTTTCCATCCTTCCCCGGGTCATCACCCTGGAGGAAGCCATGGATACCCGAAATGCGGGGAAAAATATGGCAGACACAGTAGAACAGGCCTTTCGCTTGTTGTCAGTTTTCTCCTAATATTTAGCACAGAGAGAAAAGGAGGCTGTGACGATCATAAAGAACTTGAAGCTGTGGTTATGCAGTCAGCATAACCGGTAAAACAATTTAACATCAAAATAGCACGCACCTACGGATGCGTTAGTAAAGGCGCATGGAACAGCAAATTGTAAACCATGCGCTTTTTTGCGCTCAAAAGGAGGACTAAAGGATAAGTTCATTTTCCGGTACAAATCCGGACGCCCATTTCTTTCTGAATAAAGGGAATATATTTCAAATCATCCGGCACAATACGGCCAACCACATTCACTCTTTCATCTTCGGGAAGATCCCGCCTGGCAATCTCCAGTTCCCCCTCATATCTCAGATACCTTTCATTGGAAATACAAATACTGCCTTCCCTTCTCTTTGCACAGTTTTCAGGCGATACCTTTTCCTTATATCCTCTGGATTCCACTGAACGGAACAGATAACTGCTGCCATCCACCCGGTCATGGTGGATACCCTCCGTAATATAGCCGTAATCCGAAGCCAATCCCGATTCCATTTCGGCTTCTACCTCAATTATTCCCTCATTCAAATTGCCGATTCCCTTCCACACACGGTCACTGACATCAATATCCCCTATCGCAACCTTGTCACACCCCAAGTCATAGTGCAAAGACAGGAGATGCAATAGTACATCCTCTTTATGGAATCTATGCTCCTCTACTGTTGGCAGCCCTTCCTGCAGAGGGCCTCTTAGGACTCCATCCCCCGGCACAAACGCCATTGTCTGAAGCCCAAAACCTTTCAGCCACCCGTTTATTTCCTTTACCTTCTCCCCCGAAAGGCCAGTATATGGTTTAGGATAAAAATTATGACACGCCACGAACCTGGATAATTCTGCCCCTTCGTTTTTCCACTCCAGGATTTCTTTCCCTGTAATTGTCGATGCATTCAGAAAAACTGTAAACTGCCTGGAAATCTCCACCGTTTCCCTGGCAGAATATCCATAATCCAGCCGCACGGAAGTAATCCCCCAGTTCCGTATCTCTTTCAGGGAAGGACAGCACATCTTTTTTAAAGTTTCCGGGCTGATATCTGCTATCAGCCCGATCCCTGCATCCTTACATTTATACGCCAGTTTCTTTACCGCACTTTCATAATCCCCCACCGTTTCCTCCGGTATTTGAAGGGAGGTAAAAGCATACTTTACATTGGCCGTCCGCGCTTTTTCTATAATTTGTTCGTTCTGTTTTGGCGGTGTGCCCAGAAACAAAGAAATCCCCGCATCCATATTTGCTTTCCTTTCTAAAAAAGTGTCTTCGTCAATCTATGTCCGTCTGATGACGGATTTTCCTATTTATGAACCAATGCATACAACTCCGTAAATTCTTCCGCCAGTATCCCAAAAGCCTCCGCGCTCATGAGCTGGTCTTCCGCGTGCATCAAGAGCAATCCGCACTCTCCCATATCCAGTTCCCCCTCCGCGGCCTTTGCCAGCAAATCCATATGGATATGATGCCCTTCCACGAACTGCTCTTTTCCTTCACGTATCAGTTCCATGGATTCTTCCCGCCGGCCTTCCCTCGCTGCCTGTATAGCGCCTATATAACAGCTCCTCGCACTGCCCACACTCGAAATAATCTGAAATGCAACCGTCTCTAAATTGTCCACTTCCGCCCTCCGCTTTTATTAACCATCCGTTCCGCTCAATGCTCTATTGCCCCATGGCTTTCTGTGCCTGCTCCAGTGCCTTTGCCCCATCTACCATTCCATATATTCTTACATCTATGGCTTCTATAATTTTTTCCGGATATTGTTTTTTCCATTTTGAAAGCATGTATTTCACCTGGGGCCCCAGCATTACTACATCAGCCCCG
Source organism: Lachnospiraceae bacterium (assembly GCA_011958945.1). Taxonomy (GTDB): domain Bacteria; phylum Bacillota; class Clostridia; order Lachnospirales; family Lachnospiraceae; genus Kineothrix. The sequence continues at coordinate 3,100 of BLLT01000287.1, forward strand.
GGAATCACACTGGGTCCTTCCGCTGCCGGGTACGCGGCAATCTTACATTCGTAACCTGTTTCCGCCGCCGCCTTTTCCATACGCTTTACCAATAAACTGGTTGACATCCCTGCTGCACATATTAATACTATATTTTTCATTTTCACCTCATTTCTGCACGGCTTTTTCTCAATCATAGCTTGGCCCTTCATAGAGTTTGCGGATGCCCTGCAGACGCAAACTCCAGAAAAATTCCTCTTCTAAGAAAAAGTTGAAAAAAGAAAAACTCAGCTTCACTCGTTATCTATCAGCGGAGCGTGCATATAGGCCTTGACCTTGCCATCTGTCCCCGCTTCCATGGCCCTCACTTTCCCCATCGTATGATAATAGTCATAATAGGGCACATCATTTACCGCCCCTCCGAAAATAGTATATTTCCGTAATCCCGCAAACCAGGTCTCTTCATCCTCTTCGCTCATGGATACATAAAGTGTAGGGGTAAAACCCGCCAGATCCTCACAGTTTTCTCCATAGTATAGCTGGATATTGCCCCCTTCCCTCCGCAGCTTTCTCACCGCCGATGTCACCGCCTCATAGGTATAATAATGGCGCGGATGCAAAGTTCCCCTCCCATGGGTGATAACGCAGTCAGCCCCTTCTTTTCTCAGATAATCCGCGATTTTTTCTGCGAATTCTTCCACTGCGGGAAGCTCTGCGGAAGTATAATCCAGGCAAAGGGCATTGCACCCCATAGCCTGGGCGGCATCCATAATTTCTTTTTTCAACGTTTCTTCGTAATCCCTTTTCTCTTCTTCTGTGGCCCCCGGCTCGGTCAGCCTTCCTTTCACCACATGGACGAAAGTACATACCGCCCCTTCCTTGGCATATTTTATCATCAGGGGGCCTCCCTGCAATTCTGCATCCAGGGGGTGTGCCCCTATGGATACCATCCTTTTATATTTTCCCATTTTTAACTCCATTTCTGCACTGCATTTGGCATCTCCCTATATATTTTTTCTGAATAATTCGTATGTCCTGTATGTACTCATCCCATGCCTCTCATAAAACCTCATGGCATCCCCGTGAGTCCACAGAAAATAGGCATAACAGATTCCCCGCTTCTGCATTTCCCGCATCTGTAAATCAAATAAAATTCCTCCGATTCCCGAAGAACGCAATGCCCTTTTTACTCCAATGGGGCCAAACCGTGCATCGTTTCCGTCTATTTTCCGCATACAATACCCCACTACCTGGTCCGTTTCATCCACTGCCAGTAAAATGGTATCCTCCGCTTCTTTTTTTCGAAGAGCCTGTAAAATATTCCTTACCCATCCCGCATCAAATTCCTGCTTTGCAAACTCCAGCACTTTGTCCATATATTCTTCGGAATAACAAGAAAATTTCCAGCCCTTTTTCTCAAGTTCCTCCATTTTCCGCAAAGTATGGGGCGGGATACTATAGGTAAACAAATTTCTTTGCATACTGACAGCATCCCCGGTTTTTTCATATCCGTTCTTTTTAAAAAAAGATAGTGCCGTCTCATAATTAATATCTATCCCCGGCGTAAAATAATTGGGACTATAAGCACATAGGGTAATCTCCTTTACCCGGCGCTCTTTCAGACGTTTTTCCACTTCTCTAAGAAGCATCTTCCCATATCCCCGCTTTTGGTATTCCGGCAGGACATACATAACGCTAATCCAGCCCCTGTCCGGCTCCAGCCCTTTTGTCAGATAAGGGTATTTCCTCTTAATGCCCAGGCAAAATCCAATGATGCAGCCATCCTTTTCCAGCGATAAGGCCAGATCCCCATCGAAGTTTTCATCCATCACCACCTGCTGGAAAAAACGTTCCTCGCTAACCGGATCATACAAAAGCGTTTCATTCCAGCCTGCTGCAATCTGCTTTAAATCCTTTTGCCGATAACTTATCAGTTCACAATTCCCCATTTTCAGGCTTCACCCTCCTTTTCATATTTTACCCTATTTCTGCGCTGCTTTTACGACCCGGCATTTCCAGGGCTTTACGCATGTCAAGTTTGCGGATGCTGCGCAGACACAAACTTAGGATTGTAAATTTTCAATTTTC
>BLLT01000288.1 GCA_011958945.1 Lachnospiraceae bacterium
TGCCGGAGTCTGTCCTATGATGCTTTGACTGCTCATGTATCCATTGTTTTTGCGCCATATATGATGCTTGCAGTTACACAGCGGTGCAATACCGATGACAAAACGATTTTTGAACTGTTTTTCCGTCTCATGGATGAACTGGATGACATCACTTTCAGTCATGCTCATGTGCGGTAAAGTATCACAATAAAAATATGTCGAATTGACAGCCGCCCCGCTATGCCGAATTAAGAAATATGTCTCTTGAAAGCCGGTTCCTATTATGCTATACTTTTCAGAACAAACCGATAAATCGGAAGCGTCAGAACCGGCAATGGAACTATCAGCAGATATTGATGAACAGATGGAGGTATGACATGGAAATCGCCAAAAAGACGCTGCAAATGGTTAGAGAGCATTTGCCTCCTTCGGGAACAAAAATAGGGGAGTATGTTTTTTTAGGTTCTGATGATTTATGGATTGGAACAGTAGGATCATTGCGCCCCTTTGTGACTGTTGCGGAGGATCGCTGGCCTATGGGCGGTGGGTTTCTCCTTATTGTGATGATAGATGGCCCAGTTTATATTGCTGAATTGGATTCCAACGATACGGCGGCAAAGCTAGATGATTACAACACCTTGGATTTGCGGCAGGATAATTTGGTAGATTACTGTGCTACTGATTTTCCAAAGTTTATGGAAATCATGAGACTATATACAATAGCTTTAGAAACCACCCCCAATCCCGATGATGTATTTGACGAGAAAGGCTATGAAAGATTAGAGAAAGCGGGAACGATGCTTCGGCAGCAGATTGAAAAGATTGACTCCAAGGCAGTTGAAGATATGAACGGCTTTTGGAGTACCATGATTGAGGAGTTTGGATCTGGTATGTGGTGAGCCTGTCAAAAAACATATTCATATAAAGGTTGCTTACAGATTCCAGTTTGTCGGTGCCTTCCTGTAACGTGAGAGCAAGTATCGACCCGTGGCCCAAATTTCGCTCCGCTCGTTTGTTCCCCTGGTCTGCTACTTGTTGGGGAGTGCCTTCCCCAAACCCTGCTGACCAGCGCTCCGCGCCGGTATTGTGGCGCAGCCGCGCCACAAAAATCTGTCAGCCTTGCCCGTTGCGCTCTCGCCTGACCGGGCGGAAATCGGAAGCCGTTTCCGCAATCGCCGCAGAGCGGCGCACCCGCCGGAATAGTACACCCGCTTTGCGTCTGTACTGTTCCATCGGGCCAATTCGACAAAAGTAGACACCAAAACGCATTGACAATACTTTGCGTTCGCTCTATAATAGCTTTAACGATGAGCGATATAAAAAGTGAATATCAGTAAAATTCTCTGCACCCAAGTGGTCTTGACCACCTGGGTGCATTGTGTTTTCCAAAGCCTAATGTTCCCTTTTCCATCGCGTAACACATCGCCCATGACAACTGAATATGGAAAACTTGAAAAGTGTATAATGGGCGAATTATACCCAAATGGGAATTTCAAAACAGGAGGTAAAAGTTTATTGTCCAAACGCTACAACACGCCCCACCGCACCCGCATCATCAAGACCCGTGTGACCGAGGAAGAACACGCCGACTTCATGGAGCGCCTGACCGCCTATGGCATGAGCCAGTCCGAATTTATCCGGCAGGCCATCCGTGGCGTGACGGTCAAGCCCATCATCACCGTGTCCCCCGTCAATGACGAGCTGCTTGCCGCCGTGGGCAGGCTGACCGGGGAGTATGGGAAGATCGGCGGCAACCTCAATCAGATTGCCCGCTATCTGAACGAGTACGGAACACCGTACAACACTCTTTCCACAGAGGTTCGGGCGGCGCTGTCCGATCTCGCTGCCCTCAAGTTCCAGGTGCTTCGAGAGGTAGGTGAAGCCATTGTGACAAAGAATCCGGCCCTTTTGCCGCAGGCAAAACCAGAAATGGCCGGATTCCGTAACAGGGAAGCCGAAAGGCTGAACTGTTACCAGTATTTCCCTCATCACTCATCGAAACAATATTCCAGTATACTCCTCCCCACCGCTGTCGCATAGGATGAACCATACCCATTGACAATCCTTACCGCCACCGTTATTTCCGGTGCCTCCACAGGGGCATACCCTACAAACAGGCCATGGTCCGGTTTAGTGGGGGATTCTTGGGCTGTACCGGTTTTTCCTGCAATATTAATTCCCATATCTTTCAGTTCCGGGTTATTTTGCGCAAACTGTACCATTCCTATTCTTACCGTGTTCCATACCTCATCCGGCAGTTCTACCTTTCTGATCCCAGATACTTCTCCCTCTGCTGCAATCCCCTCTTCATCCGCTATCCCTTTTATTAAAGAAAGCGAAGCCGCTCCCCCTTCCGATGCCAGAATATTCACATACCGCGCCAATTGCACAGTGGCATAATTATGGGTGCCCTGCCCGATAGCGGAGGGAATCCCGTAGGCATCCGTTATATGGGGTGCCGATTCCGCGATTTCCACCCCTGATTTTTCATCCAGGCAAAATAACGCTGCATATTCCCGCAGCCTGTTTAGAGCCAGACTGTCTGCATATTCCATACCTTTTCCTGTTCCGTTTCCGCCTTCTCCTGTTCCATCTCTGCCTTCTCCTGTTCCATCTCTGCCTTCTCCTGCCCCATTTCGCATCCCCATCCGGTATGCAATTTCGCACAAGTAATCATTACAGGAGAATTGTATCGCAGTGGATGCATCCCCCACTATCCCATGCCCTGTATGTTTCCAGCATTTCAGGCTGGGAGTTACCTTATCGAAAACCCCGTCACAGAGCACGGAAGAGTCCGGGGCAATCACTCCTTCCTGCAGCCCTGCTACAATGGTAATCGGTTTGAATGTAGAGCCGGGCGCCGTAAGCTGCTGTGTTGCCCGGTTATATAAGGGCAAAGATTTATCATTCAAAAGCTGCCTGTAATAGGATGCATCCATCTGGTTTGCCAAACGGTTATTATCATATCCCGGATAAGACACGAGGGCCAATACTTTTCCCGTCTTTGGGCTTACCACCACTGCGGACGCTGAGCAGGGCTCCAATGCCAGCTGTGCCGGCGTAATCTCCAGCTGTTCAATTTTCTTTTTCAAAAAGGAAAAGGCATCCATTGTGCCCGCCAGCAATTTTTCATAGTCCTCTCCCTTAACTAAAATCTGCTGATCATATAAAAGCAGGCAAATATCCTTCCCCGTTACTTCCCCTTCCCTGACCATCCATTTGAACAATAGTTTCATAAACCCCACGTCTTCTGTCACTTTTCCTGTGAGGCTCCATGCCGCCATCCGATACATCTCTTCTGCGGTTACATAGTCTTCCCCGGATTCCACAGCATTCCCATCAATCCATCCCTTCCCGATGGCATACAGCAGAAATTCCTTCATGCTGATTCCGCTTTTGTCCTTCCATTTCAAATAAACCTCATCCTCTTTATCTATAACTTCCTCTTTTAAAATTCCTGCTTCCTTTACCAGATAAACAAAATACTCCACCATTTCCTCCGGAAGATATTGCAGGATCGTATCCCCATCTTCTCCCAGAAGTTCTGCCTGCAGCGCTTCCACCACACCCGCTTTTTTCTTTTCCAAAAGTTTCCCTGTTCTCTCTTCCAGTTCTGTACTTCCCTCGCTGTAGAAATCCTTTATCCGAATGATATCATTGTCAATGAACGCAGTATAAACATCATAAATAGGAATGCGGATATCTGTCGTATCCGAAATCTTTGTCATATCAAATTCTTTTGCATTAATCAGATGCCCTGCCAGAATATCCGCCAGGCTTTGCTCCAAAATATGATAGATTTCCATTTGCATATCTTTATCAATGGATAGATACACATCCTTACCGCTGACGGCCTCACGGATTATCCTATCTTCTCCCACAATTTTCCCCACATTATTGACAATGATTTCCCTTTCTCCGTCCGTTCCCTGCAAATACTTTTCCAGATACTGCTCAATTCCCGCCTTTCCCACCATCGCCCCCGCCGAATAATCTCTGCCCTCAGCCGCATATATTTCCATTTCCTCCGTAGAAATTCCGCCGATATACCCCAGTATATGGGAACAGGCCTCCCCTCCGGTATATACCCGCTCCCATTCCTCCCCAACCGAAATACCTGGCAAATTCTGGCTGTTTTCCGCGATATAAGCCGCCGTTTTTTCCGATATTCCTCTTGCCAGTATGACAGGCACATACTTTTTATACGAATTCATGGACAGCATATATCTTATACCTGCCATTGCCAGAATTTCCTGGGGCGTATACACATCAGGCAGCCCATAGCTTTCCCGTTCCTCCTTCGTATACACACTTTTTCCTTCCCCATAAAAAGCGTATTGCCCATTCCCTGACAGGAACTCTATCATATCCTCCGCGCTCATGTTCCGCTGCTCCCATGTCATATCCTCCGGCTTTGCCGTTCCCATGATATCCGCTTTCAGCCTTATCAACGCCTGCCCTCCTATGGTATATGCATATTTTCCGTCTTCTCCTATTTCTATAGGAAGTTCATGGCTTATTTGCTCTTCATTTTCCTCCAGCTTCCTTATCACTCTGTAAATCGCGCCGTTTAATGCCAGCTGCCTCCCTCTTCTGGAAGAAGCCTCCGCCGCATCCACCATAGTTACTGTAAAAATAAGCCTGTTATAAGCCAAAACATCCCCGTTGCAATCATAAATCAAACCTCTCGTACTGCTATCCTTTATAGTTCTGGTAATTTTAAGTTCAAAATCCTCCGCATACTTTTCCCCTTTTACAATCTGCAATTCCCATGTCCGGTGCAGCAAAAGGCCAAAAAGAAGGAAAGCTATGGCTTGCAGCAAAATAATTCTTATATTTGGTTTTTGGCCGTTTCCATTGGATAAGATGGGTTTTCTTTCCTTTCTTTGATGCGCTGCCTCCTGGTATTTCTGATTTTTCATGGTTTCCTTTTGTCTCCTTGTGATTGATTTCTGTGGTCTGCTTACTGAACGTTTATAATTCTTACATTTGTAAGATTTCGTAATATCAAGTGTTATGGTACAATTCAGATTCATTTACCTTACCTGCATACCTTCGCCGGTATTTGATTTGTACCAAGCTTGTTTTGGCTGATTTCATATCATAGATATTTCATATCATAGATATTTCATATCATAGATATTTCATATCATAGAT
>BLLT01000289.1 GCA_011958945.1 Lachnospiraceae bacterium
AAGTTCATCATCGCTGTTTATTATAGATCATAACTCAGAATAACTATCTGTATTCAAATCTGATGATGAGTTATGATTACTAGTACACCCGCTACAGAAAACCATACAAATTACCATCACATACACCATTACTATATATCGAATATGTTTCATTATTTCATTCCTCCTAACAAAAATAGTCGCAAGAGTATTATTCCATTGCGGCTACTTCTCCAAATATTGACACTACGGCTAAAATGTTTCTGCTAAATATTTAGCAACGCTACCTGTTCCCCTAGCCTCATGGCTTGAAAAACAAGCAAGTTTAGTACTGCTTGAGTAATTGGTTACTTTGATAACATCGTTGACCTTTGCATTATTCTTTGTAACACTTGCTGTAGCAACTGTTGCACCTGTTGCATTAACCTGAATCTCAACACCTGTAATCAATTTGTTAGCTGTCTTTGTAACAGAAGTTTTAGCTGTAACAGTTGAACCACTTCTTGTCAGTGAATAGTTCATTGTTCCAAATTCTGAAGTTGAAACAGTTGCTGCATTGGCTGTCAACGGAATACTTCCCAATAAACTTGCAGCCATAATTAATGATAATGCCATTTGCTTGATTCTCTTCATGATAACTTCCTCCTGATTTTATTTTTTTAACTGCGTTGGTACTTTTGGTTCATACAACAAACCACGACACAATGAATTTGCATTACTTCGAGCAATAGCTGTCACCGCTTGAAGTACGAGATGGGCACTTTTCTGGGGTGCCTTGTTCACTTGTTTATTGTCCATCGTTTTCACCCCCCCTCCTTAATTGTCTGACAATTTCAGGCAACTTTATTTGTTTACCATGGTATGTGCTTAATATAACAGAGTATTTAATTTTTTCAATCCCTCTATGCACGAATGGTAGCCCAACATGCACGAACGGTAGCATATTATGTTGTGTACCCATTTTATTGATGATAAAATTATATTTGAAAAATAATTTAAGGAAGTGGAAACTATGCTATATATTGATTCAATGTGGGAATATATTGTTAATTTCTTAGAACTGGCTTTGTTTCTAATATTTATCCATACAAAATTGCATATTCGAGCAAATTATAAACATCAAGCAGTTTGGATGTTTCTTTTCGTATCCATTCAGTTTGCTGTTTTATGTACGCTCAATAAAATGGGAATATCATCCTATGTCACCCTGATATCATCTTGTGTATTAGATATTGTATATGCAATTTTGTTTTATCGTGATAATTTGATTCTCCGTATCTTTTGGGGATTCTCATATTCCATTATATGTTTAGTTGCAGAACAGATTACATTCTTTATTCCAGTAACGCTTTATAAAGGAGCATCTTTGGAATTGTTATCAGGTGGGGAATTGCGAAAACCATATACTATGCTGTACTTGGCAATGATAGCGATTTTTGTATTGTTATTTCATTATATTGGAAATAAAGACATATCTCTTTCCTCTTTCCAAAAAGTTGCATATATTTGTATCGCAATTTCTGGACTTGCAATCGGACACTACATATTAAGGCTGACTTTGGAATCTGTTGATAAATTTGATGATTCTTCCTTTTCGGCAAGACTCTCTTTGATTAACTTATTTTTTATTGTTTTGTTTTTGGCATTGATGCAATACATTTATCTGCTAGGATATTCAAAAGAAGAAAACATACGATTATTGGAAGAACAAAAGATTTATGAGCTGGAAAGGACTGAGTTCAATAGCTTATCTGAGACAGCAGAACGATTACGAAAAATGAAACACGATATGCAGATTTATGTGGATGCAATCAACGTATTAGCAAAAGACAAGAAATGGGATGAACTTATAGCATATACAGAGCAATACCATAACACTCTTACAACTACGCAAAGTGCCATAGCAACGGGAAATATTGCTATTGACTGTATACTTACCGCCAAACTTTATTATGCTGAAAAACACGGAATTAAGACAGAATATTATATTATGGCTCCTGAAAATTTTCCGCTTGATTCTGTTGAACTTTCATCCATACTTGGAAATATATGGAATAATTCCATTGAAGCAGGAGAAAGACTTATAATCTCTAATCCAACCGAGCATCCGTACATTTATTTTTATATTAAACCTTACCAGAATATGATACTGATCCACATTGAAAATAATTATGATGGTGTGATAAAATGTAGCATTGATGGAGACATTTTGAGTGTCAAACAAGGAAAAGAACATGGACTGGGGATAAGACGAGTAAAAGAGCTTGTAGAAAAGGCAGATGGCGTATTGCAGATTATATCTGATAATAAAATTTTTTCCGTGCATATTATGATACCAGATAAGGAGAATGACAAACTACTATGAAAATGAAAATAACCATACTGGAAGATTCTGTGATTGAATTAGAACGACTGAAAAATGGAATAAGAAAATATGGGCAGCAATATGATTGGGATATTGAAATTGACGAATACAAATCGGGCGAAGAATATTTTTCAAAAAACTCCGAATGCACCACTATACAGGCTTCAGCATTTTTCCTTGACATACAAATGGGGCAAATGAATGGAATTGAGGTCGCTAAACGCCTTCGGGAATCTGGGTATCATGGGATTATTGTATTTTTAACAGCCTTTAGAGAATATGTATTCCGAGGATATGAAGTCAGAGCTTTAAACTACTTGCTTAAACCCGTCAAAGAAAATACTCTTTTTCTGTGTTTGGATGAAATTGCGAAAGAGTTATCTAATAATACATACATTTACCGAAACAAGCAAGAAATTGTAAGTATTCCCTACACAGATATATTGACATTTTCGAGCAGATTACATTATGTTGATATATTGACTGTAGACGGCAAATGCTATGAACAAATGTCTACCCTAAATAAGATTATTGTCCATTTGCCAAGTGAATTTATCCGAACCCATCGTTCTTATATTGTAAATATGGCACATATCTATCGTATTACATCAGGAACGATTGAATTGTCAAATCATCTGACTACACAAATTGCACGTTCTTATTCCAAAGATGTGATAAGTGCTTTCGCCAAATATACAACAAGATTTGATACAAGCGGGGATTTTGAATGATTACGAAGTGGGCTACATCTATTGCTAATAAGTTAGCAGAACTATCAGGGGAGGATGTTTCTGCGGATCAATTAGAAATATACATATATGGCTTAGAATGTTTCTTGAATACTTTTATAACCATAGTGTTATTGTTCGTATGGGGAGTTTTATCACATACACTCGGCTATACCCTAATTTTTTCGTCCATATATTGTTGGTGACATAGTTTCCGTTTTTATCATAAACACACACATTAAAACTGTCCGTATCCGCATAGTCATCCAGGTTGTTCCAGGTTGCATAATAAACCCACCCTTCCTCCGTCATCGTAAGCCTCCATTGAAGCCCTGTAGGAACAGGCAGCGCCGGGGCGGATTCCCCGGTATATTTGAAGGCATCGGACATGACATACTCGCTGTCCGTATATTGTATCCCATCCCCTGCCGCACATACTTCAAAGTAGTAAAACCCGTTTTTCTGCAAATAATCCGACATATTCATTCTATAAGTATCCGTAGCTTCATCTATCATCCCCACGCCGTACATGCTGCCTTCAATTATGCACATATCTTTTCCAGATTCAGGGGGCGTTTCCGTATCCTGCCTATAGAAAGTCTCCGGCAACAGGGAATTGTATGCAAGAGATGCCCGCGATGCGGTAATCATATTTGCACTCCAGCACAAAAAGACGGTTTTGGAAGCCAATGAATTGCTGTTTAACCACGACTTTCCCATTTTGAATGAATAAAAAATATTTTTTATCCTGTCAAAAATGAGCCAAATGCTTAGAGAAGAAAAACCTCCCTTAAGCATTTGGCGGGGAATCAACATTCTAATATTTTATGCCAGCTGCGCCTGCACCGCTGTCAATGCCACAACACCTACGATATCCTGCCATGAACATCCGCGGGATAAATCGTTGACAGGCTTGGAAATCCCCTGCAGCATCGGACCGTAAGCTTCCGCTTTCGCCAGCCTCTGCACCAGCTTGTAACCAATATTCCCGCAGTCCAGATTAGGGAAAATCAGCACATTCGCTTTCCCTGCCACTTCACTGCCGGGTGCTTTGGATTTCGCCACCTGAGGAACCAATGCCGCATCCGTCTGCAGTTCCCCGTCCAGCAGCAAATGAGGGTATTTCTCATGGGCAATCTTTGTCGCCTCCACCACTTTGTCCACCAAAGGATGCTTCGCACTCCCCTTTGTGGAATGAGATAACATGGCGATAATCGGCTTGCTTCCCACCAGCTGTTTAAAACTCTTTGCGCTGGTATCCGCAATCGCCGCCAGTTCTTCCGGTGTCGGGTCCTGGTTCAGCCCGCAATCTGCAAAGAGGAAGGTTCCGTTATCGCCAAACTTGCAATCCGGAACATCCAACAGGAAAAAGCCGGATACCAGCTTCACCCCGGGGGCCGTTTTCAATATCTGCAAAGCCGGGCGCAATGTATCTGCGGTGGCATGGCATGCCCCGGCCACCATTCCGTCCGCGGCGTTATCCTTTACCATCATAACCCCGAATGTCAAATAATCGTTCAACAGGATATCCCTCGCCTTTTCCGGCGTCATCCCTTTTGATTTCCTCGTTTCATACAGCAGTTCCACATACCTGTCCAGTTTATCGGTAGTTGTAGGGTCAATAATATTCGCCCCATCCAAATCCACCTCCAGCCATCCGGCACCGTCCATAATCTTCTCTTCGTTCCCAACCATAATAATGTTGGCGATACCTTCCTGCATAATGTTAGCGGCTGCAATCAGTGTCCTCTTATCTGTAGTCTCCGGCAGGACAATTGTCTTCCTATCGCTTCTTGCCTTATCCTTGATAATATCAATATAAGCCATATCCCCATAACTCCTTTCCCTATTGAGGCTGAGATATTTCGCCTTTTTCAGCCTTTTGTAAAATTATACAAGACTTTGATAATCTATGCAAGCCGATTATTTTCTACAACTCCATTGATTTTCCCAATAAAATCCCACATAATAGATACAATACTTTAAATCGGGCGGAACGAGGAAAGGTTTGCGTTTCGCACTAAAGTCTCCGGGCTTTGGAAAGGAGCATGGTTATAAG
>BLLT01000290.1 GCA_011958945.1 Lachnospiraceae bacterium
AAAGGCCGTGCAGAAATGGAGTAAAATATGAATCAGATTAAATTTGCGACTTTCAATGTGGGGGGAGGGGTTCCCTACCGGAAAATGCCGGAATTTCAGGAAGCTTGGTTTAATGCCGCGGATTACATGGGAAAACTGATTGCGGATCAAGGGCTGGACATTGTTTGTTTTCAGGAGGTGCTTACAGGGGATGAAACATATTCGTCCATGTGCAGTGAGATTGGGAGAAAAAGCGGGTTAAAATATTATATGGAGTGGATGCTGTCGGATTCTCATATAGTGACCGGAAGGAAAATGGGGGTTGCCATTGCCAGTAAGTTTCCCATTACCGAAAGCCGGCGGTTTCGTTTGGAAAACCCGAATATCGTACATAGGCTGGACTCCGGGGAGATATATAGAAGTCATGAAAAAGGGTTTTTGATCGTGGAAATCAGGACAGACGCAGGGAGAATCTGTTGCGTCTCGGGGCAGTGCATCCCGTTCCATACCTTTTGCCGGGATGCGGCAGAGTTCCGGTATATTTATTCGGAATTAGAAAGAATGCTGCTGAAACTGGCAGAGGATAACCGGCATGTAATAATTGGGGCGGATTTGAATGTAAGCAGGGAGGAACTGCGCTTGTTTATGCCTGAGCTGATGCAGCGCTACAGCTGCCTGCCTGGCAGGAACATGGCCACCCGGCCAAACGGCAGAGGCGATGATTATATCCTTTATAAAGCGGATAAGGGGCAAGTGGAATTCCGGCTGGTAAAAACCTGCTTTGACCATTATGGGTGTGTGGGAACTTTTAGGAAAGAATATTTTACAAAGAATGAGGAGTTGGAGAAAATGGGATGGGAAGAAACGGGAGAAAAAATGGCGGTCGAGCAGAGGAAAGGTTCTCATGTGTATGTGCTGCATTTATCGGATTTGCATTTTTCAGGGGAATCCTCAAATGATATGGATAAAAAGATACCTGCAAAGTTGGACAGCAATTTGGGTAAAGAAGAATGGCTTGAAAATTATATTCAAGATCTTCCAACAAAACCGGATTATGTAGTCGTCAGCGGCGATATTACGGTGAGAGGGTCAGCTGCTGGATTTGAAAAGTTTCATCAGGTAATGATAAGACTGATTGGAAAAGGTAAATTACCATCGGCGAATAAGTTTATCATTGTGCCGGGAAACCATGATGTTACAGCCGCGAGTTCCGTGAAAGATAAAAACAGATGGGTGAACTTTAAAAGTATAATTGGAAATACCTATATGACACCATGGATTGTGAATGGTGATTATGACTATGGCGCAATGAAAAGGTGGGTGGATGCTGCCATGGAAGCGGCAGGGCCGCTGCAAGGGGGGAATATGATAAATCCGGAGACGAGGGCTCATATCAGTGTTCCGTTTCTGGTGGACAAAGAAAATAAAATTTTGTTTTATGCCTTTAATTCTGCATTCCCCAGTCAGATAGAGATTGACAATAAGGAAGTGAAAGGCATTATTGATCATTATAAAAAATATGGGGAGGATGATAAAGAATTTTCTTTTTTAGTTCAGGCAATGGAAAAAAGGATGAAAATTGACCCTGCCAGGATTATAGATGAAGAGATATGGCTTTTTATATATTGTATGAAAAAACTAAAACATAAGTTAATGTTGGAACAGGAAGCAGGAGGGGAATACACAGATTACATAAAAATAGCGGTTCTGCACCATCATATTACATCTATAGCATGCAGTGAAGAGATTAAGGAATTCGAATTGCTGACTAATGCAGGCAAGTTTAAGAAGATATTGGCGGATTACGGATTTCATATGGTGCTGCATGGGCATAAACATTGGAATGAGGTGTACAAGGACACGGCAGTTTCGGGTGGAAGTTCGTTGGCCGAAACAAATGATGGGAGAGCATTGCTGGGAATCTCGGGCGGAACAATATGCGGAACTCCCTGCAACGGCAAGAGTGCAGGGTTTTATTGGCTAGACTTTTCCATGGATAGAAAGACGGTAAAACCATATTACCATGAGGTGCTCTCCTATGACAGGGATAATGTGAAAGAGGGCAGGGAGTACTATTTGGCCGGAACAGGCGAAAAATGTGCTTCCAATGATGCTGGCAGGGGCAGGGCCGCAGGGGGAGCAGGGAGTGCTGCCGCATCCGCTTCCGGCTGCCGCGCTATAACTGGGGATAATGCCATAATTCACGGGGAGAAAAAATATAAAACCAAGCAAACGCCGTTTTATAAGGGGAACAATGAAAAGCAAGACACGGAAGATTATGTTGGAGGAGCCGAAAGGGGATATAGTTACGATTGGGCAGGCAGAAACAGTGCCGGAGAAGAAACGCAGAAAACATACAAACCAAAGGAATTATATTCGCGTATGGAAAAAGCGCTGATGGATAATATACACTACAACAAGGAGGGGGACAAGAAGTCATTTGGCTGGGGCAGGCTGCTGATTATGAAAAAACCCAATCGAATAAGTATGATGGCGACAGCGTATGGGCTGATTATCGCGGATATGCTGAATATTCATACAATCTCTTATATGGCAAAGAAAAAAGATATTATTAATACATTGTGGAATTTCAGGCTGGAAGAAGGCGGGTTTAAAGCATCCTCTCAGGCAGGGGAGGCCAGCATTGAGGCAACGGTATGCGCATTGCGGGCATTTTATCGTGTGAGGGATATGGAGAAGTTTGAAATCACATTAGAAGATTTGAACAGCCTGATAGAAAAAGAAAAACTAAACGAAGAATCTTCCATCACTACATTGACATTAGCCCTGGATGTGCTGTGCGAATGCTGTCCTAACCATGAAAAGGTGGGCGGATTAAAAGATGTTATTATACAAAAGGCATATGTAGGGAGGGATGGCCGGCCTTTATATTGGGCAGAATCTGTAGCAGAAGAAGAAGAAGGTGCCTCGATTTGTACCGCATTAGCGGTGATCGCATTGCTGAATTATGCAAAAAGCAGTAATGGATGGAAACAGATGGTGGCATACCTGCATAATTGCGGTGAATGGCTGTTAAGGGCGAAATGGAAAAATTGGGAAGAAACCATTTCCCATAAATCCGGCGGACCTTTAACTTATTATCACTATACTGCATTCTGGGGGATTATCGCATTGCTCCGGCTAGGATATGGAAGCGATGAAAAACGGATCAAGGATGAAATGCAAGGGATATTGGAAAAGGAAACCGATGGGGTATGGGCGTGGGATAAGGGGCTGGATTATCCCATATGGACGATTTATAATGCGATTTTGATGATGAATGAATATGTTTTGAACGAGATTAGGATATAGGGTGGGGGAAGGCTGAACTATTACTGGAAACAGCTAAATTTCAGTACTTTATTAGACATTTTCAAGAGGATGTGGTATGATAACACCATAAAATGTAAGAAAACATTTGTACAAAAAGTTGTGAGGAAATGAGGAAAAGAGATGAAATTTGATAAGGACTTTTACAGAAATAAGAAAATACTGATTACAGGCCATACGGGGTTTAAAGGGAGCTGGATGTGCAAGCTTTTGACGGATATTGGAGCGGATGTGACAGGATATGCGCTGGAGCCGCCTACGAATCCCAGCCTTTTTGAAATGTGCGGTTTATCTTCCAAGATGAATTCAGTCATAGGGGATGTGAGGGATTTGCCGCATTTGAAGAAGGTGTTTGATGAAGTAAAGCCCGAAATCGTCATTCATATGGCGGCGCAGCCCATTGTCCGTGATTCCTATAAAGACCCGGTTTATACTTATGAAGTGAATGTGATGGGTACGGTGAATATATTGGAATGCGTAAGGCAGTCCGATTCGGTAAAGTCCTTTTTAAATGTGACGACGGATAAAGTATATTTAAATAAAGAATGGCTTTGGGGATACCGGGAAGATGAGGAATTGAACGGATATGACCCTTATTCTAACTCCAAATCCTGTTCCGAACTGGTGACGAGCAGCTACAAAAAGTCCTTTTTCGAAGGAAAAAATGTGGCAATTTCGACAGCGCGTGCGGGCAACGTAATCGGAGGCGGCGACTTTGCCAATGACAGGATTATACCGGACTGCATACGGGCGGTTGCCGAAAACAGGGAGATTATTGTGCGAAATCCGTTCTCAACAAGGCCTTATGAACATGTGTTGGAGCCGGTAGCGGCCTATCTTATGATTGCCAAAGCCCAGTATGAAGACCGGGAAAAATATGAAGGCAGCTACAACGTAGGGCCGGATGAGACAGATTGCTGGACAACAGGCGATTTGGTTACTTTGTTCTGTGAAAAATGGAATGCGGCAGCAGGCAGCCATGTAACATGGAAAAATGAATATGACGGGGGTCCCCACGAAGCTAATTTCCTGAAACTGGACTGCTCAAAGTTAAAAAGTGTATTTGGTTGGAGGCCTCGTTGGAATGTGGAAACTACAATGGAAAAGATTGTAGAATGGTCGCTTGTATATTTGAAAGACGGGGATGTGGCAGAGTGTATGAGGAAGCAGATTGAGGAATTTCTTATGTAAAATTGGAGAAAAGAAATGGGATTCGGTATGAACAATATTGTAATTGTAGAAGACAATTTGGCAAAAGGAATTTCTCTGGCAGAACAATTTCAAGAATTGGCATCAGAGAAAAAAGAATTAAACTTGCATATTTTGGCAGTATGCTATTTTAAACCGGATTCGGAGTCGGCTCAAAAGGATATTGCAGTCTCCGGCCAACATGACTTCGCCATCGAACATGTTACTCTTTGGAATATAGATAAAAGATTGGACGATTATATGGATTCGGAGGAACAACATGCGATAGTGATTATGGACTATATGTTGGACGGGGATGGTTCAGAGGAGATTCCAATGCACAGGGCGAGTGTCCGGTATGCAAGAGGGCTGGATAAGGACAAAGCGGATCAATTATGGCTGTACACAGGCACGGGAACTGCTAATTATAATATTTTATGCCAATTAGTAGGGGAAGAACATGTATTAAATGTGCGGGAGTCACGTATGGACTATTTAAGGTTAGGGCTGGACAAGGAGAAGTTTGTTAATGCGTTGAATGCGAATGCGTTAGTGGGATTATAGTTTATGGAATTTTTATTCCCGCGGGCAACGAGCCAAGT
>BLLT01000291.1 GCA_011958945.1 Lachnospiraceae bacterium
GCCATCGTCAACTAAATGACATTGGTTCAGCTAGAACTGTCACGATTTCCATGATTCCACACAAAAACAAGTTGACGCATGTTGTTTTATGTGGTATTATGAAAACACAAACAACAAAAAACCAATATTGCATATAAATTTAAGGAGGATAAGGGAATTATGCTAAACGAATATGAAGTGAAAAAGGAAATGTGCGAAATCGGCAAAAGGGTTTATAATCGGGGGATGGTTGCGGCTAATGACGGTAATTTCTCCGTAAAGCTGAATGATAATGAATTTCTTTGTACGCCTACCGGTGTGAGCAAAGGTTTCATGACTCCGGAATATATTTGTAAAGTGGACGCGGAAGGGAAAGTAATCCAGGCGAATAGGGGGTTTAAACCTTCTTCCGAGATTAAGATGCATATGAGGGTGTACAAAGAAAGGCCGGACGTACAGGCAGTGGTACATGCCCATCCTTTGTATGCGACCAGCTTTGCTATCGCAGGGATTCCGCTGACACAGCCCATTATGCCGGAAGCGGTGATTTCCTTAGGGTGCGTGCCGATTGCGGAGTACGGCACACCTTCCACGAACGAAATTCCCGATGCGGTTTCCAAATATCTGCAGTATTATGATGCAGTGCTTTTGGAAAACCACGGGGCATTGGCATATTCCGACTCCCTTTTGAATGCATACCATAAGATGGAATCCGTGGAATTTTATGCACGTTTATTATATCAGTCAAAAGTACTCGGCGGACCTAAGGAATTGTCTCAGGCACAGGTGGAAAGATTGTATGAAATCCGCAGGCAGTTCGGCATGACCGGCAAACATCCGGCAGATTTGTGCCCGAATAAGAAGGCAGGCAAACCAAGCTGCCATAGCTGCGGCGGTTCCTGCGGAACAGGCTCCGAGGGCAAAACGGATGCGGATTTGGTAGCTTCTATTACGAAGAAAGTGATGGAGCAGCTAGGGCTGTAACAGTTGGAACTGTAACAGCTGAAGCTGTAAAAGGAGTCTTCCACATTTCATCAACATATGAAGGGGTAAGCTATGGACGAACAGTTAATCTGCCGGGCGGTGGAGCAGGCGGTGAGGGAAGCCGGGATGGCGGTTATGACGCTGGAGAAGGCCAAGCGGCTGATAGATAAGGTGGAAAAGAAGGCGGAAGAAATGGGGGTGCGCGCTATCATAGCGGTGGCGAATACGGCTGCCAGGCCAGTGGCCGTTCATTGTATGGACAATGCGTACATAGCCAGCTTTGATATCGCGTTAAACAAAGCTTATACTTCTGCCGGCCTGAAAATGTCCACGGCGAAGCTTTCCGAACTAGCAGGCCCTGGCCAGCCGCTGTATGGGATTCAGCATACCAATGAGGGAAAAATCGTCATATTCGGCGGCGGAGAGGTATTGAAAATAAATGGGAAAATAGCAGGAGCCTTGGGCGTAAGCGGAGGCACGCTGGAGCAGGATACTTTTTTGGCAGCCTATGGGAAAGAAGTATTTGAACAGGGCGTTTAACGGTGTTTGTGCCTACGGCGCAAATATCGCAGGTTGAGAGAAAGGTATGGTTATTTATAAGAAAGGGATGAGAAACCGGTGGCAGTGAGTGAACAGCTGGTTCAGGATGTGGTAAAGGAAGTAGTCGCCAAGCTTCAAATCAATGCTGACGTGAGCGGAAGCAAAGGAGTATTTGCCGATATGGATACGGCGATTGAGGCGGCGAAGCAGGCACAGAAAAAAGTGCGCACAATGTCCATGGACCAAAGGGAAAAGATTATATCCATTATTAGAAGAAAGACGAAAGAAAATGCGGAAATCCTGGCGCGGATGGGCGTTCAGGAAACCGGCATGGGAAATGTAGGGCATAAAATATTGAAGCATCACCTGGTGGCGGAAAGGACGCCCGGAACGGAAGATATCACCACTACGGCCTGGTCGGGAGACAGGGGGCTGACCCTGGTGGAGATGGGGCCTTTCGGGGTTATCGGTGCGATTACCCCATGCACCAACCCTACGGAAACGATTATATGCAATACCATTGGGATGCTGGCAGGAGGGAATACGGTGGTGTTCAACCCCCATCCGGCGGCGATTAAGACTTCCATATTTGCGGTCAACATGTTGAATGAGGCCTCTTTGGAGGCGGGCGGGCCGGACGCCATTGCATGTACGGTAGAAAAGCCCACATTGGAAACAAGCAATATTATGATGAAGCACAAGGATATCGCCTTGCTGGTGGCAACCGGAGGACCCGGGGTGGTGACGGCAGTGCTTTCCTCCGGCAAGAGGGGCATCGGGGCAGGCGCGGGCAATCCCCCTGCGCTGGTGGACGAAACGGCGGATGTGAGAAAAGCGGCGGAAGATATCGTAAACGGCTGTACCTTTGACAATAACCTCCCATGTATCGCGGAGAAAGAAATAGTGGCGGTGGACAGCGTAGCGGATGAACTGATGCACTATATGGTCAGCGAGCAGGGCTGTTACCGGATTGACAGGGAAGAGCAGGATAGGCTGACAAAAACAGTGCTTACGCCGAAGGGGCTGAACCGGAAATGCGTGGGCAGAAGCGCCAAAGCCCTGCTTTCCATGATAGGAGTTGACGTGCCCGACAATATCCGCTGTATCGTATTCGAAGGGGAGAAGGAACACCCCCTGATTTCGGAGGAACTGATGATGCCGATACTGGGCATGGTAAGGGCGAAGGATTTTGACGATGCGGTGGAAAAAGCGGTATGGTTAGAGCACGGCAATAGGCATTCGGCCCATATCCATTCCAAAAATGTGGATAATATCACGAAATACGCAAAAGCAATCGATACGGCAATCCTTGTAAAGAATGCGCCTTCCTATGCGGCGCTTGGATTTGGCGGGGAAGGGTATTGTACTTTCACAATAGCCAGCAGGACGGGCGAAGGCCTTACAAGTGCCAGCGCATTTACCAAGAGAAGGCGCTGCGTGATGTCCGACAGCCTTTGCATCCGATAGCTTATGCGGGCAAAAAGAGACAAAAGGAATCCGGCAAACTTGGTATGTGCAAAGTCTACGCAAAGCTGAATCATTTGAATGAAATCAGGATACGGAAGGCAGCGCAGAAATGAGGTAAATAATGAGCAATATGAATACGATTGACGTAGAAGCGGTGGTAAAGCAGGTGCTGGAAAGCATGATGAACGGCGGTGCAGCAAGCGGTATCAGCCAGGCATCGGGAAAAACATCCGGCGGCTCCGTACCGAAAACGGCAAGGGTGGCTATGCTGACCGCATTGGAAAAATATGAAGTAAAGGAATTCCCGATTCCGGAAGTAGGGGATGGGGATATCCTGGTAAAAGTGGAGGGCTGCGGCATCTGCGGCACCGATGCTCACGAATTTAAGAGAGACCCCTTCGGGCTCATACCGGTAGCCTTGGGCCATGAAGGCACCGGCGAAATCGTAAAGATGGGCAAAAACGTGAAAGCCGACAGCGCCGGGAAGCCCTTAAAGGTAGGCGACAAGGTAGTAACCTGTATGATATTTAAGGATAATCCGGATATCACCATGTTTGACTTAAACAAGCAAAACGTGGGCGGGGCTGATGTATACGGACTGCTGCCGGACGATGACATCCATTTAAACGGCTGGTTTTCCGATTACATATTAATCAGGGAAGGCTCCACGGTATTTAATGTAAGCGATTTGGATTTGAAATCCAGGATTTTGATCGAGCCCTGTGCGGTATTGATACATGCGGTGGAAAGGGCGAAAACAACGGGAATCCTCCGTTTTAACAGCAGAGTGGTGGTACAGGGCTGCGGCCCTATCGGGCTGATTTGCATCGCTGTCCTGCGCACCATGGGAATTGAAAACATTGTAGCAGTGGACGGGGAGCAAAAGCGTCTGGACTTTGCAAAAGAAATGGGCGCAGAAAAATCCGTGAACTTTAAGGAGCATAAAGGAATCGAAGCGCTGGCAAAAGCGGTACAGGATGCCTTTGGCGGGTATCCGGCAGATTTTGCCTTCCAGTGTACCGGCTCTCCGGCGGCACATTCCAACATTTACAAGTTCATCCGTAACGGCGGCGGCCTGTGCGAATTGGGATTCTTCATCAACGGCGGGGATGCCACGATTAATCCCCACTTCGACATCTGCTCCAAGGAGATTACTACGGTGGGCTCCTGGGTGTATACCTTAAGGGATTATGCCACTACCTTTGATTTCCTGAAAAGGGCAAAGGGAATCGGGCTTCCGATAGATAAACTGATTACTCATGAGTTCCCGCTGGAACAAATCAACGAAGCTCATGTGACGAACCTGAAAATGGAAGGCTTGAAAATAGCGATTATCAATTAAAAAAAATTAAGTGGAGTTAAGGTATGGGAGAAGCAGTAGGAATCATAGAAGTATTCGGGCTTGCGACAGCATTTGCAGCAGCGGACGCGGGATGTAAGG
The DNA here is from genome assembly GCA_011958945.1 of Lachnospiraceae bacterium. Lineage (GTDB taxonomy): Bacteria > Bacillota > Clostridia > Lachnospirales > Lachnospiraceae > Kineothrix. Next base: position 4,412 of record BLLT01000291.1, read on the forward strand.
CGGCTAACGTAACGATTGAAAATTTCGATAAGAACAAACCGGCCAATGCGGATGCGCTCCCGGTGCCCCTTATCGTAATGATAAAATTCCGCGGAACCATATCGGATGTCCGAGCGGCGGTTGCAGCAGCCAAACAAAGGGCGGAAGAACTGGCCGGGGTAGTAGCCACCCACGAAATAGCCAGCCCCGAAGCCGACACCGAAAAAATGCTTAGACTTAGCGGCATGGATAAAGTATAATAAATATAAATGCGGAACTGGAAGCAGCAACTGCCCATGAAGGGCTCCGGAGAAATTCATGGCTGCAGAGCAGACAAGAATTTGCTCCGCGTGAAAAAGGCACTGAAGGGGCAGCTGCGGAACTGGAATGGAGGTTATTATGGCACAATTAGCATTAGGTATGATAGAAACGAGGGGTCTTACAGCGGCAATTGAAGCATCGGATGCGATGATTAAAGCTGCGGAGGTGACCCTGATTGGTACGGAGAAAATCGGCTCAGGCCTTGTAACGGTTATGGTACGGGGCGACGTAGGCGCGGTAAAAGCGGCCGTGGAAGCCGGAAGCGTAAGGGCAGCAGCCCTGGGGGAACTGGTAGCGACTCATGTAATCCCCAGGCCTCACAGCGATGTAGAGAAAATTCTGCCTTTAATTTAGAAGAGAGGTAAAGATTGAAAATTGAAAATTTTC
>BLLT01000292.1 GCA_011958945.1 Lachnospiraceae bacterium
GCAAGTGCAAAGTCCTGGGCTGAACTGTTACCAATTTTTTGCAACAGAGGGGGGGAACTTCAGCCATACTTATTCGAGGCATCCGTCCACAATATGTACAATTCTCCCCGCCGCCTTTGCAACATTCAAATCATGGGTAATCATGACAATGGTATTCCCCATTTTGTGAAGCTGCCCAAAAAGGGCCAGCACATCCTTACCGCTGGCCGAATCCAGCGCCCCGGTGGGTTCATCCGCAAGCAAGAGTGCCGGCTCCCCTACCAGTGCCCTCGCAATCGATACCCTCTGCTTCTGCCCCCCTGAAAGTTCCGAAGGCTTATGTCTCAGCCTGTGCCCGATTCCCAGCATCTCGATTACAGGAAAACACTTTTCTTCCGCCTCTTTCGTAGTCATGCCCCGGACTACCAGGGGCATGATAATATTCTGCAAAATATCATAAGTCGGAATCAGCTGATAATTCTGGAAAATAAATCCAATCTCCTTATTGCGGATTGTTCCCATCTGCCTTTCCGCCATATCATGTATAGGCTGCCCGTCCAGATAATATTCGCCCGAATCTGCCACATCCATACACCCAATGATATTCATAAGGGTAGTCTTCCCGGAACCTGACGGTCCCAGAATCGCCACAAATTCCCCTTTCTCCACTTGAAAATCCACATCCTTGAGTACCGGCACCCTTTCCGTACCAAGCATATAGCCTTTGTTAATCTGTTTCATATCAATGATTCTTGTTTTACTCATTTTGCCTCATTCCTGCCCTTTTCAGCATCTTCATACTATTAATATATGATGTCGCCCTCTTCCAGCCCGCTTACAATTTCAATGGAAGCCATGTCAGAAAAGCCTGTTTCCACCTGGGTTTTTACTCTGTTTCCTCCGGCAGCCTTTTTATAAACATAGCTTAGCCCATTTTCCTCAAATACGGCCTTTTTTGAAACATAGAGCACATCCTCCGCCGAATCTGTCACAAAAGTGACATCCGCAGTCATTCCGCCATACAATAGTGAGGTATCCCCCTGTACCAGAATTGTCACAGGATAGCTGATGGTAGAGGCATGTTCCGATGTGGCTGTCGTAGCAATACTGGTAATCACACCTTCCCACACCTGCTCCGGATAAGCGCTGAAAGCCAGTTCTACAAAATCCCCTACGGAAATTGCCGCCACATCCTCCTCCGATACATCAATATTCACCGTATATTCATTTTCCTTTGCATATGTGAGCATGGCTCTGCTGGCCGTCAGTTTATCCCCCGCCTCATAGGAAACTCCGGTAACCAGTCCGTCCTCCGGCGCATAAATCCGATTATCTTCTCCTACAAAATCCCGGAACGCATCCATTTTCGCCTGAATCTCATCCAGTTCATTTTGTGCCTGGTTTACCGAATCCTGCAAGGAATCCACAGAGTAATCGTATATTTCCTTTGCCAGTTCCCCGGACAGCCATGCGGAATGATAACTATTTTCCGCTTTCTGATCCTTCAGCACCTGCGATGCCTCCGCCTCATTTATTTCCTTTTTCTTTTTTTCTATTTCCGCCTGATTATCCCCAACAGTATCTCTGTACCCTTGCAATTCCTCTTCCAGTGTTTCCAGCCGGCTCTTTGCCTGTTGATAATCCGTAAGGTTGCTGGTATATGCTGTGGAATTATGTAAATCCGTTTCTTCGTATCTATTTTTTGCCTGTGTATATGCTGTCTTCGCTTCCTCATAGGAATCCAGCAAATCCCCGTCCGCAAGCTTTTCCTGGGCCATGGTTATTTCCAACTCCAATAACCTGATTTCCCCTTCTAAGCCCTTGATCCTTTCTTCGCTTGCGGTAAGTGCTGCCTGGTAATTTGCTGCGGCACTGCCTCCTTCCTTTACGCTGCTGTCATAGGTGCTTTTGGCGCTCAACATAGAAATATTATATTCCGTCTGTGCGTTTGCCAAAGCAATTTTTGCTTCGGTAAGGGCGGACTCCAACTTTCTTTCCACCCCGCCCACACTGTCCTGCGTCAGCTTAAAAAGAACATCGCCCTTTAAAATACGCTGTCCGCTGACCGCATACACTTCTTCGATTTCAAGATGTTTTTGGGTATTTTCTTCCTCGTCTTCCCCGTCATCTTCGTCCTCTTCCTCATCCTCCAGTTCTAAATCCAATTCATACATAACAGAACTTTCACCTAAGGACAGGCTGCCGCTTTCCATAATTCCAAGAACCAGATTTCCCCTGACAACCGTTTCTTCCTTATAAACATAAGTTTCCGTGCTCAAATTGGGTTGAATGAACAACGTGTATACAGATGCCCCCAGCAGGATGGCAAGGGCAATGCCGGCGAGAACGCAGTTTCTGCGGATTTTTTTATCATTCTTCCATTTTTCTTTCATTGCCCCTCTTCCTTTCCCCCGCTCCCCGGAAAGTCATTGCTCCCGGACTGCGGCATACTCTCCTTCCATTCACTTTCTCCCGTCTGCAGTCTGCCCCCTGTTTCCGGGGCACTTCCGATTCCCTCCGCTGCCGGTCTGTTTCCCGGCATTCTTTCACTTTCCGGAATATTTCCTCCATCCCCTTTGGGATTGCCGGTATCATCCTGCGGCATATTTTGCATTTCTTTCGGCACATCCTGTATGTCCTGCGGCATGTTTTGCATTTCCTGCATCATCTCATCCGACATTCCAAAATATACATAGGCGGTAAGATTGGAGTCCAGCGCGCTCACATCCCCTTCCAGAGCCACTGTCACTTGGTAGGTAACGGATGATTGGCTCTGTGCCTGTGTAACAGGATTCACCATAGTTACTTTGCCCTGATAGTTTCCATACCCGCTGATTGCAACATATACACTATCCCCTATACCAATCCCGGCGATATCGCTTTGGTCCACGCTGGCCGTTACAGACACTATTTCCGGATTGCTGTAGGCAATGATCAGACTTTCCCCTGACAGATAGCTGTCCTCCCTGACAGCGTTCATCACAATCGTTCCTGCACTCGGGGTATAAAAATATCCGTCTCCGATTACTTCTTCAAAAAGGGCAAGATTTTCTTCCGCATCTGCCTTTTCATTTTTTAACGATGTAAGGGTTTCTTCCAAACTCTCCAATGTCACCTCATATACAGCCTGGGCATTATCGCTTTGTGCCTGCGTTATTTCATAATCCGATTTGCAGGCAATTAACTGTTTCTCATATTCTGTCCGAGCCGAAACAATCTCCGCTTCCAATACCGCCAGTTCGCTCCTGGCCTTTTCCAGCCCTTCCTGCGCCGTTCTTTTGGCTGTTTCATAGTTTTCCAATGCTGTTTTGTATTCTTCCCCTTCCTGCTTTACCATTTCGTCCAACTGATTGTATACAGATAAAAGCGTTTCGTCTTCGTTGTATCCTCCTCCCATGCCTCCGTTTCCCGCCATAGCCTTGTCAGGTTCCTTTTCCCCCTGCCCGGAACTTGTTTCCCGGGGGGATACATCCAATGCTTCCCCATCTTCTATATCCCACTTTTCATAAGTCTCCATAAGCAGGCTAAAATGCTCATAATACGCCTGGTATCGTTCGTCTATTTTATAATAAGTTCTGTAATAATCTTCATTTACCGACTTCGTGTATTCGTCCACCAGTTCTCTGGCTTCCTCCGCCTGTTTTTCCAGTTCTTTGACATTTTTCCCAGCCTGGGCCGCTGCATTGTCATATTGTGCCTGGCTGTACTTCTTATTTACCGCCGCATTTTCGTTTGTCACCCAGGCATCAATTATCCCGGTTTCATAGTCTATCACTCCCTGTCTGTAAGCCAGTTCTGCCTCTGTAACCATATTCTCCAGTTCTTTTCTTGCTTCTTCCAATGTTCCATCGGAAACCTTAAAAACAACGTCACCTTTTTCCACTTCATCCCCCATAGAAAGATAGCTTTCCTCCACATACAGAGCTGTTTGAAGAAAATCCAGGTCCCAGGTCTCCTCCAGCATCCCGACTGCCGTCAAGCCGCTTGCGCCGACAACGCCTTCCCCCAGGCCGTTCATGGCAGGGGGCATATTCGTATGTCTTTCATCTTTTTTAAGCCTAGTAAAAAGAAAAACCGCAGCACTTGCTGCAATGATAATCATGCCTGCTGCCCACAGGATAATCACCCTTTTCTTGCCGGCTTTTCCCTTTTCTTCTGCCGGCCCTTCCTTTTTCACCAAAAATTTCATAGTTTCCTGACCCTTCTCCATTTTTGTATTGCGTTTTGCTATTCATGAATATAGAATGCAATCCTTAAAATAATCTTGAAAACTCATGAAAAAATTGTGAAAACACACTTTTTTTAATTTTCATTTAAGGTTTATGCTATAATATATATTTACAGGTGAAATAAAAAAGAGTTGGCCTGGCGGCTTACAACGCTGTGCTGAAATGAGGGTAAAAGTGAGAATATTAATAGCAGAAGACGAAAAACCATTGGCAGATGCCCTGACAGAAATTTTAAAGCAGAACCGCTATCATGTAGATGCCGTTTATCATGGAAACCATGGCCTGGAGTATGCGCGTTCCGGAATTTATGACCTAATCCTATTGGATATCATGCTTCCCGGCATGGACGGATTGTCTATCTTAAAAACCCTCCGCAAGGAGCATATTACAACCCCGGTCATTATTCTCACCGCCAAATCCGAGGTGTCCGATATCATTGCAGGTTTAGATGCCGGCAGTGATGATTACCTTGCCAAGCCTTTCTCCACAGGCGAATTGCTTGCCAGAATCCGCGCCCTTTCCCGGCGCAGCGCAGCATACAACGAAGAAGTTCTCTCCTGCGGAAATCTGTCATTTAATAAAAGCACCATGGAACTCTGCTGTGATTCCGATTCCTTAAAGCTTGGTTTAAAAGAATCCCAGCTTATGGAACTTCTTTTAAATAATGCTGGGCGGATTATGCCCAAAGACCTTATTATTGAAAAAATCTGGGGATTGGACAGCGACGTGGAATACAATAACATTGAAGTTTACATTTCTTTCCTCCGGCAAAAAATGGCATTTCTGGGAACCAGCACACAAATTAGAACGGTTCGCGGCGTAGGATATCAGTTGGAGGCTATGGAAGAGAAAGATTGAAAATTGAAAATTTTCAATC
>BLLT01000293.1 GCA_011958945.1 Lachnospiraceae bacterium
TTTTTAAAAGTCCTACTTTGCAGCAAGTGCAAAGTCCTGGGCTGAACTGTTACTGAAACTGGGTCATATACAATTGATAATAAGCCCCCTTTTTCTCCATCAATTCACCAGGTGTTCCCTGTTCTAAGATTTTTCCATCATCAATGTAGAAAATGCAGTCCGCTTTTTGTATGGTAGAGAGCCTGTGGGCGACTACGAAGGAAGTTCTTCCTTTCAGCAGCGCTTCAATCCCCGCCTGGACAAGCAGTTCCGTCTGGGTATCTATGCTGGAGGTGGCCTCGTCCAGGATGAGGATTTTGGGGTTGGAGACCATGGTCCGTGCAAAGGCCAGAAGCTGTTTTTGCCCAGCTGACAGACCGCCGCCCCGCTCTGAAAGTTCCGTGTCATACCCTTTTTCCAGTTTCATAATGAAATCATGGGCATTAACCGATTTTGCCGCCTGTAAAATTTCTTCATCCGTAGCATCCAGCTTACCATAACGGATGTTATCTTTAATCGTACCGGAAAAAAGAAAATTATCCTGGGTCATAATGCCCATTTGGGTGCGAAGGCTTTCGATGCTTACTTTCTTCACATCATAGCCGTCAATAAACACGTTTCCCTGCTGTACATCGTAAAAACGGCTGATAAGGTTTACGATGGTAGTTTTACCGGCCCCGGTGGGGCCTACCAGTGCGATGGTTTTGCCAGGGGGGATGGTAAAGCTGATATCATCCAGTACAGGAACGCTTCCATCATAGGAAAAGGTGACATGGTCAAAGCATACTTTACCTGCAATAGGGGGTATGGCAATTACCTCTTTGTCATCGGTTATTTCTGCCTGGGCATCCATAATTTCAAACACTCGCTCTGCCCCGGATATATTCGTAATCAGCTGGGTATAAAAGTTGCTCAAATTCATAATCGGGTGCCAGAACATGGAGATATAAGTGCCAAAGGCAATAAACGTTCCGATGGAAACCTTATCTGTGCCGAGAACGACTATGCCTGTAAAATAGAGCATCACAGTTCCTACCCCCCAGCAAAAATCAATGACTGAGCCGAAGGCATCATTTAAACGGACAGCACAAATAAAGGAATCCTTATGCTCTTTTACCAGTTCCAGAAAAGTCTGCCTGGTTTCCTCTTCCGCATGGAAACTTTGTATGATGCGCATTCCGGAAAAGTCCTCGTGAACAAAGGCATTTAAATTGGAAGCCTTCTTGCGGTGAATCTGCCAGCGTTTATGGGAATACACCTGAATCAGCCAAAGGCCGATACCCATGATTGGAGTGCTGGCCAGGGAGGCCGCCGCCAAAACGGGATTCTTGGCAAACATAATAATGGCTACCGCACAAATAGTAATGAAATCGGGAATCAGGGTAGTCACACAGTTGGAAAGCACATCCTTTAAGGAGTTGATATCACCGATAATCCGGGCCAGTATTTTGCCGGTGGGGCGGCTGTCAAAAAATTGAAAATCCAAAGTCTGGATATGGGTATATAGTTCCTGGCGTATGGTCAGGAGAATCTGATTACATACCTTGGCCATGATATACATACGGATTTTAATAGTGATTATCATAACCATATTAAGGGCCAGGGCGAAACTGATTAGTCCGAGCAGGCCTTTCCAATGCCCCGCAAAGATATAGGTATCAATGGCCGATTCCATAATCAGCGGATTTAGCAGGGAAACCGCTACGCCAAAAGCCATAATAAGCAGCACCAGGACAATTTCTTTTCTGTAGGCGGCCAGATAGGAAAGCAGCCTTCCTAAAGTCTTCAGTTTGCTTGTTTCTATTGATTGTTCATCTGCTTTATAAGAATTAATTGTCATTTTTTCCTCATTTCTGCGCTGTATTTCAACGCATGCCAGGCTGCTTTGCCTGCATATATTGAGCCGCATAGGTTTCAAAGTAGAGGCCTCTTAAAGCGAGCAAAGCCTCATGGGTTCCCCGTTCTTTGATAGATCCGTTTTCCAACACAATAATTTCATCGGCATGCATAACGGAACTGATGCGGTGGGCAATAATAATTTTGGTAGTATGCTCCAGCTGACGCAGCGTATCCTGAATCAGCTGTTCCGTTTCCATATCAAGGGCGGAAGTGGAATCATCAAGAACCAGGATAGGGTTCTTTTTTGCCAGAGCCCTTGCAATGCTGATGCGCTGTTTCTGCCCACCGGAAAGCCCTACGCCCCGTTCACCGATGACAGTATCATATTGCTTCTCCATATGCTCGATAAAGCTGCTGGCCTGTGCGTCCCTGGAGGCTCTTTTCACGGCATATGCATCCAGGATATCCCGTTTTCCCAGCTTCACATTTTCCGTAATCGTGTCGGAGAAAAGAAAAACATCCTGCATTACTAAAGAAATGCTGCTTCGCAGCTGCTTTAAACTCATATCCTTTACATCCACCCCATCAATGGTTATGCACCCCTGGCTGGTATCGTAAAAGCGTTGGAGCAGATGGACAATAGAACTCTTACCGGCACCGGTGGCCCCCATGATGCCGATAGTCCTGCCTTCTTCTACCTTAAAAGAAATATCATGAAGTATTTCATAGGGAGAGGAAGCCCCTTCATCCAATTTGGAAAAGGACACATGGGAAAATGTAATCTGTCCATGAACCTTCTCTAAAGTGACGGGGTTTTCCTTTTCCACAATGCTGGGCCTTTCCGCATAAATCCTGTTCAGCTTGCGGTTGGAGGCAACGGCGGAAGAGAAGCTGTTGGTCAGCCAGCCCAGCATTTCCATAGGCCAGACAATATTCATGGAATATTCCACGAAGGCGCCCAGGGAGCCTGGAGAAAATTCCCCGTTTATGACAAGCCTTCCCCCGAATAGTAGGATGACCAAGGGAAGCAGCTTGGATATGAACGAAAGGTAAGGGTAGTATGCCACGAATATTTTGGACTGTCTCATATTCAAATCATAATATTTCTGGTTATGGGAAAGGAATTTCCTTATTTCAAATTTTTCCCGGGCAAAAGCTTTTACCGTGCGCACCCCGGCCAGGTTTTCTTCGGCTATCGTATTGAGGGCAGCATTTTCCTCGCTGATAGCTTCATATACGGAGTCCAGTTTCTTTTCCATTACTATGGCAATAGTACCTGCAAAAATCATAGCTGCCGTTGGAATGAGCGCCAGTCTGGCATCCAAACGATACATGCGGAAGAGGACAATGGACACATGGATGATAACTTCAATCATAAGCATGCCCACAAACGTAATCCCATCGCCGATACGGTCAATATCATCCTTAATGCGAGCCATCAGTTCTCCGGTATTGGTCCGGTCAAAAAAGTCCGCACTTAAAGACTGGATGTGGTCAAACAAATCGCGGCGCATCTTAGCGGTAATCTTAATGCCGGTCAAATCAAACGTAAGTTCCTTGATATACTGGAAGATACATCGTCCGATGCCGATGCCCAGAATTCCTGCGAGCAGATATTTCAATTTGTCAATTTCCCCGCCGATAATGACCTCATCGATAATCCGTTTGGTCAGCTGGGGGGAAGTCAAATCCAGGGACACACTGATTGCGATGGATAAGATGGCAAAAAGGTACGGGAATTTGTACTCAAATATGTATGCGGATAATTTTTTCTGTTTCATGAAGTTCCTCGTTTCTGTAAAGTGTTTAATAGTAAAAAAATTTATATAGAAAAAGGGTTGGCCCAGCGGCCAACGCAAAACATGCGCCTTATAATACGGTTTCTTACAATACAAAAAAGGCGGTTCATAAATATAAAACCGCCTTTACCCTCATATTTACCTTGAATACCTGTGCCGAAAGCGGCAGGCATTACAATATATATTTCCCGGAGGCAATTCTATCAAGAAGATTATGAAGTTGACAAATACCGTTATCATAATAATTGTTATATTTAGATGTCATAATAGCTGCCTCCTTTCCTTTTCATGTAAAATATAATGCTACAATACGCCTCTTCATGACGTTTGTCAACTATTACTTTTATTTCTATTTCCGTTTTCTGTGCCCTTATCCTATAAAAAACGCGGAGGGGTTATCATCCGTAAAACAATAATGGATATCAAAAAAATATTTCATGGCCCCGTTCAAGAAGGAGTCATTTGGCAGTGTGGAGTAGCGGACGGTAACCGCATCTACCATTTTGCGGAAACCTACTTTTTTTAAATTCTGCCGGACTTCATTTAAAAAATAATTTCCCAAAGGCGGAATATTGCCCCCTAAAATAATAAGTGAAGTATTCACCACACAAACCAGATTGCCCAAGGCCTGAGCCAGTTCCCATGCCAGTTGGCGGTTCATAGCCAAGGCAACGGGGTCGCGGAAGGTGGTTGCTTTCCCCAAATCGGCAAAAGAGATCTTTTCTTTGCCGGCCAGGGAGGGAATCGTGCCGAATTCATGAATCCGCCCTTTTAAGGCCGGTTCGGAAATCAGTACTTCCAGGCAGCCGTGATTGCCGCAGACGCAAAGAGGACCGTTAGGGTCTACCGAATAATGCCCGAACTGGGTAACGGAACCGCTGGCCTTACCCGTCATGTTCCCTTCGATAAAAAGAGTGGCGCCAATGCCTCGGCTGAAATTGAGAAAAGAAAAATTCTTTTCGCGGATGTTGGCATAAACTTTTTCCGCATAAGCATAGCAGGCGGTATCCTCCAAAAAGGCGACAGGATATTCCGGGAAAGCATTTTGCAGCCGGTCGATAATATTCTCTTCCCCCATAAACGGCAAACTTAAAGTAGTGGAATAAACTTCATTGTGGGCAGCATCAATCATGGCGGAAACCACCACGCAGATTCCAAGGACTTGCATAGGGCTGCAGTGATTCAGCACAGACTGGTAGAGACAGCTGATAGAGCAGGAGACATAGTCTTCCCCAGGCTGCAGTTCATAGATTTCCTGGTAAACACACGTGCCGGCAATATCAATGAGGCAGGCGCATATAGTATTTTCCACCCAGTTGAGGACTACCACATAATAACTGTTGGTGCGTACATAAAGGCAGTTGGGTTTCCTGCCGGTGCTTTCGGATTCTCCGATTCCCCCATCTACCACAAATTTTCGTTCTATTAACTCATCTACCAGTGTGGAAACGGTAGTTTT
>BLLT01000294.1 GCA_011958945.1 Lachnospiraceae bacterium
AGCGCATTCCTGACCTGTGAACAGTAACGCAGAATATACCCTCTTGGCATGTCCGGCCGGCATCTGAATCCTATGGGATAAGCCAGGCCGAGAATTGCATTTCCAATCCTCGGCCGCCTCATGTATTTTAGTTGTATCCAACCATCCTTTATTGTCCCTTCCAATACGCCTGCCGTCTGAACCCATCTTTTGTTCATATTTCCTGCATCAGCGCCCTGAGCAGCATAATATGGTATTCCTCATCTTTTATGATTCTTTCCAGCACTGCATTCACACACGGGTCTGCTATCATCTGAATATGCATTTCATACTGTCGTATTGCTCCCCGCTCCGCTTCCACATCCGCCAAAAGCATTTTTTTCACATTTTCAGATATGCTTAGATATTCCGGAGTCCACATTTTCCGTTTTCCATTACGCATTTTCGCTGTAAAATCAATATTCCCTCCCAACAGCACAATGAGTTCACCCAGCTTCTGCAAATGCATCATCTCTGCCACGGCGATACTCAACAGAACTTTAGCCATAGCGCATTTTTCGTAGGATATTCGATTTTCGTTATTAATATATTGGGTAATGGCTGACAGTTCCGATACCGCACCGCAATAATCCACACTGAGCAAGTCCGCATAGTCCCGGTTTGCCTCGCTCACCTGGATAGGCGGGTAGGGCAAATCCACCATAGCCGGCCTTATCCCATTAAAACTGCAAGGGTTAGTGATCATTTTCTTTTTCTCTTCCAATATATAGCCTCCTATTTATCTTACTATTAATATATTGGAAAAGAGAAATAGTGTGCCTCTTTCATCCGATTAGGGCAGCGTACACTATTGCAGCCGGAGCAGATGCCCGGGCAGCGGGCTTCTCCTTCTTTTGTCAGTTCTGCTATATATACTACACTTTTCTTAGGCTGTATACAAAGGGCACTGTTACAAATTACCCTTTCCTGCCGATACGGCCTTACACCCTCTTGCAGACACGGACTCTCTTCTTTTCGCGGCAAATGCAAAGCAGCTTCCTCTTGGTATTGCAAAACATCCCTCCGCGGGCATATATCGGCAACCTCTCTATGGCATTGCGAAGCAAATGCTTCCAAAATATCAGGCAGCATTTCTAACGGAAAATCTTCCTCGCTGCCTGGAAAATGATATCTTGCCACATGCCATTTTGTATGCTCCTGCACATACCGGTTATATGCCCCATAACTGTCCAGCAATAGTTCCCCGGCCAGCGCTTCCAGCATATAACACTGAGACAGCATCCCCTTTCGGCTATAGCTTTCCTGTAAATCGTCCACTCCCCATCCCAATGATATTACGACAGCCTCCCACCGTTTATCCAGGTCTGTCATGTTTTCCGGCTCCTCCTGCAGAACATTTTTCCGTGTTGGCGAAGCATGCCATCCCTTCCTTTCCCAGAAGGCTTCCCTCTGTGTTGGCGAAGCATGCCATCTTTTCCTTTCCCAGAAGGCTTCCCTCCTTATCAATGGCAGCATCTCTCCCGCCACCGCCTTTAATTCATCCATTTGATGCTCTTCAAAATGATATTTCTTTTTTACCCTCTGCAAAAACGGCAGTTTTAAAAAGTCATCCAATATATCCGGAAAAAAAATTGACATATCTATCCTCATTTCTAATACTCAATCCCCTCCCGGGCTATTATCCCCCTGGCATAGGGGTGACGTATGCATTCCATCTCCGTAATATAATCCGCTGTAATCTTCATAAAATCTTCTGCATCCCGCCCGGTCAGGACGAGCTCTACCTCATCTGTACCATCCCCTTTTCCGGCGTTCAGCAGCTGCCCCATTTTCCCCCTGTCCAACAGCCGCCACTTCACCGGGTATGTCACCTCATCCAGAATAACCATGTCATAGGCCCCATCCCTGACCCCATTGAGCAGTTCATCCAAAATATGGTTGTGAATATCCGTAAGTTTCGCTTTATCCTGCGGGGACAGCGTGGAATAAAACCCAAAACTAATTTCGCTGCGCAAAATGGTAACGCCCGGCAAATTTTTCAGCACATATAGTTCCCCTGTATCATTGCCCTTCATAAACTGGGCAAAGCATACCCTGAACCCTCTTCCTGCCGCCCGCACACACATTCCGATTGCCGCCGTTGTCTTTCCTTTTCCTTCACCGGTATATAAATGTATCATTGCCCTTTTCTTCCTCTTATCTCTTATAACTGCCCGTCCGAGTTCCGCTCATTCCGCTTTCGGCAGTACAAACAATCCGTGACTAAATCTCACACTTATCATATCTTATTTTAAGGCTTGCCGCAATCCGTTTTTTCCTTAAGGGCAATGCACCAAATGTCCGTGCATACACTGCAATCTTCATATACATATACGGGCCTGTGTAATCGGGTAGGTGATAGATAATTATTGTCTTACTTTATGCAATAGAGCCGCTTCAAAAGTTCTTCATCATCTTTCCATTTAATGTGATATTCAGTTGAATATAAGGGATTTATATCGGATGTTGCCCTGTCAATGGCTTCTTTTTTCATTGTTGTATCAGCATCCGCATAGAGTTTCATGGAATTGCCGAAAATACCGTAACTATTATGCGTTCAAAGAACTGATTGATTCCTGGTCATCTTATCATCACCCCATTTTTACCGTTGCAGAATGTGTTCTGTTCCTTTTTCAAGAACCATCTGCACATGTTCATCCACTAAAGTATAAAGGAACATTTTTCCATCCCTGCTCCGCCTCACCAGCTTATTTGACTTTAAAAGGTTTAGCTGGTGGGACACCGCAGACTGCGTAATTCCAAGCTGCTCTGCCAAATCACCAACACATGAATCCTGCTCCATTAAAAGGAGCAGGATACGGATACGGGTGGGGTTCCCAAGCACCTTGAAAAATTCCGCTAATAGATACAAATCGCTTTCCTTCAATTCTTTGGAAAAATGACAATTCTGATATTCTGTCAAAGGAACCCCCTCCTTCCTTACAGTTTTTTCACAAACAGGCAGCGGATCGCATTCAGCACCGCAAGAATCATAACACCTACATCCGCAAAAATAGCCAGATACATATTTGCGATTCCCACAGCCCCTAATGCAAGGCAGGAAAATTTCACTACAAGCGCCATCGAAATATTCTGGTAAACAATCCGCAGGCATTTCCTTGAAATCTTGATTGCCTTTGCTATCTTGATCGGATCGTCATCCATCAGAACAATGTCAGCCGCTTCGATTGCCGCATCCGAACCCATTGCACCCATAGCGATACCAATATCCGCTCTGGAAAGCACTGGTGCATCATTGATTCCATCGCCAACAAATGCCAGCTTTGCTTTGCCTAACTTCACCCGCAATAGTTCTTCTACCTTTTCTACCTTGTCAGCCGGAAGAAGCTCACTGTAAACCTCATCAATTCCAAGTGAGGCAGCAACCTGATTTGCCACTTTCTTTGCATCCCCGGTCAGCATGACAGTCTTATCTACCCCGGCTTTCTTTAACTCCGCAATTGCCGCCTTAGAATGAGGTTTTATAATATCGGAAATTACGATATGCCCCGCATATTCCCCACCCACTGCCATGTGAATAATCGTACCCGTCTGATGACAATCCTGATAAGGAATGTTTAAGTGCTTCATCAATTTGTCGTTACCGGCAGCAACCTCCATACCGTCTACTTTTGCAGTCACGCCATTTCCGCTGATTTCCTGTATATCCGCCACACGGGTTCTGTCAATCTCTTTTCCATATGCCCGCTGTAAGCTCTTGCTGATCGGGTGGGAAGAAGCGCTCTCTGCAAGAGCCGCATATTCCAACAGTTTCTCACTGTCTATGGTGGAGTGATGGATACCATTTACTTCAAAGACACCTTTTGTCATCGTTCCAGTTTTGTCAAAAACAACATACTTGGTCTGTGAAAGGATTTCCAGATAGTTGGAACCCTTTACCAGCACGCCCTCTTTGCTTGCGCCCCCTATTCCTGCAAAGAAACTCAAAGGAATACTGATAACAAGCGCACAGGGGCAGCTGATAACAAGGAATGTCAATGCCCGGTAAATCCAAACACCGGGGTCCGCAGACAATCCCATAAAAAGCATACGTGCAGCAGGGGGAAGGAATGCCAGTGCCAGCGCCGCATAGCAGACAGCCGGAGTATAAATTTTCGCAAACTTCGAGATAAAATCTTCTGATTTTGATTTGCGGGAGCTTGCATTTTCCACCAAATCCAAAATCTTAGAAACCGTAGATTCTCCAAACTCTTTTGTTGTCTGTATCTTTAATACTCCTGTCATACTGATACATCCACTGATTACCTCATCACCAACTTTTGCCTCTCTGGGCAGACTTTCCCCGGTCAATGCACTGGTATTCAGGCTGGAAGCTCCCTCAACTACATTGCCGTCAATCGGCACTTTCTCGCCTGGCTGTACAACGATCACGCTGCCAATCCCTACCTCATCCGGATCAACCTGCTCTAATTTTCCATTTCTCTCTACATTCGCATAATCGGGCCGAATATCCATCAAGTTACTGATATTGCGGCGGCTCTTTCCGACTGCATACCCCTGAAACCATTCTCCGATCTGGTAAAACAGCATAACGGCAATCGCTTCCAGATAATCACCGTTCTCATAAATAGCAAGCGCCATCGCCCCAATCGTAGCCACTGCCATCAGAAAACTTTCATCAAATACCTGACGGTTTCTGATGCCTTTTGCCGCTTTCCTCAAAATGTCATATCCGATGATAAAATAATTGATCAGATAACACGCAAAACGAATCCACCTTCCTGCGGACGGAAATAAATATTCGTCAACCGTATCAAACATCTCTGCGGAAATAAACTGGAGAGCCAATAAGATTCCGGCGCTGATTAAAATACGAACCATCATAACCCGTTGCTTTTTTGTCATACCATCCTTGCGGCTGCCGACAAAAATAAGAAGTACAGCAGCCATTATAATAACAACTGTCAGCAATATGCTGATTACTAATTCCTGCATGGTAAAAACTCCTTTCAAAATATGCTTAACTGTTTAATCGTTTCTGGTAAAAAAGAGTTGGCCTGGCGGCTTACAACGCTGTGGCGTAA
>BLLT01000295.1 GCA_011958945.1 Lachnospiraceae bacterium
ACTTTAAAATGGGCGGATTCAGTGACAGCAACTGTTACGTCAATATCCATATATTTCATAAGCATCATAGACATGGCTGAAATGATAGCCTAATTTTTCTGCCAAGGCCACCGACCATTTATTTTGTGCATCCCAACTGGGATATAAGCCCCTGGACAGACATTCCAGAATCAATCTCGCCCCGCACGCACAGGCCAGCCCTTTCCTGCGGTATTCCTTTTTCGTATCAATTTCAATTTCTATCCCGCCCCGGTATGCCGTATAGGAAGATGCCCCTGCAGCCAGGCGGCCGTCTTTTCTTATCACGACCCCTAAACCCAACTTCCGATAAGACTCCCAGTCTTTGAACTGGGATACGAAATCACTGCACCATTCCTCCTTTTGGCAATCTCTAAAATCCGCCTCATCCATCAATCCTATGGTATACTCCGGCGGCAGCATCCGAGCCGTCTCCGCTAATTTCCTTTCGTCGAAAATGCCCGGTTCTTTTTTCATCGCATACCGCACTACCTTTTTGGCCCTGGCACAGTAATGGTTCTCTATCGCCTCTGACCAGCCTGCCTGCCCGGGAACCGCAATCATAAAATCCTGTTTACACCATTCCGGCTTGAAAGCGGCCAAATCTCCATCCGGCTCCCCGCCAAAAAAGCAGAAATCGCCTAAAATAGCCATAGCGGAAACAGGATTTTCCCTATCCTTCACATAAATATGCCCCATCACGCCTTGCAAACATGACCAGATCATCGTCTCCTCCCAGCCGGCAAAAACCGGCACCGCACGTTCCCGCTCCTCCAGTTCATATATCATAGCACATACCCCATCCTGTTCTTCTTCCTAAAACCCCTCTTCTTTCCTCTGTTTGCGTATTTCTCTCCGCCTCATCCCGGCCTCCCATTCGGCCCGTTCGGCCTCACTGCCGATTATCAGGCCAGGCACCATAACCGGCTTTCCTTCCCCATCCACGGCAACTAAAGTCAGATATGCCCTGTTGATAGGCTTCCTTATCCCGTCCATGCTTTCCTTATAAGTGTCCACACGCACTTCCATGGAAGAATTTCCCACATAAGTCATTCTCCCAATCAAAACTATCATATCGTTTTGTCTGGCCCCCTGTATAAATTTCAAACTGTCCACCGATGCCGTCAGCACCTCCGTCTGGGCATGGCGTATTCCCACCAGGCCCGCCACTTCATCAATCCATTCCATCAGGCGGCCTCCAAACAGCCTTCCCGCGCCGTTCATGTGCTCCGGCCTGATTTTATAAATTTGCTCCACACGGGAATCGGATACCTTTTTCATTTTCCTTTGTTCCATTTTAACCCCATTTCTGCGCGGCACTGCGCCCTTCTTTTCCATTCCAATGCATTGTACCATACCCCCTGTCTCTTGTCCATACGCACCGAACATTGGTTTGTGTTCCAGGAAGTTCTTTTGTTACTGTTCTTTCCATAATATATCTGTTTATCCCACGAATGATAAATCTTTGGGCAACGATCGAGTAGGGAAGAGCATTCTTCCCTGACTGTGCGCCGGGTATCTGCCAGCTTGCTGACACATTTTATTTGGATGCCGTATGCTAAAAAAGAATTGGCCCAGCGGCCAATTCCCAGTGACTGTTTTTCCTGCTCCCATTTTTTCGCCTTTTTGCCCTCGTTTATCTGTTTTCCCTCATTATACCGGGGGCATTTTGCCAGGGCAGTCCACCGGACTTTACATAGGCAGCCGCATTTTACATATTAAAAGAACTGGAAAGAATATGCTTCTTTCCAGTTCAAAAAGTCCATGTAAGTTTTTATAAAGTTTTTAAGGTCTGCCCCTCCCCTTCTGTTATTCCGCTAAATCCATCAGCACATCATCTATAGCATCCCAATCATCTGAAGAAACAACCCCATCATCCAAATCAACATCATAAGTTTCTGTCACGGCATCCTTATAGGAAATCTCATCTACCTTCGGGCTGATTGCCTCCAGCATGCTCTGGGCATATTCATCGCCCTCCTGTCCGCTATCCGCCACAGCCTGCGCCTCTTCAAGAATGATATCCAAGAAATCCGTAGGATACATAGTCAAATCAAAACTTCCAAGAGAAGACCCTTCCTCCAGATTTACCACCGGAGCATCCCATTTGAACTTTGCCAAAACCTTTCTGGCCACATCCCGGAAACCATCTGCAATCCCCTCGTCAACCGTCTCATAATCAATAGCCAGGTAATACATAAGAGCGTCTGCGTAATATTCGACTTCCATATCATATAATGCCTGGGCATTTTCTTCCGTATCGAAGTTTTTCTCTACATAGCCTGCAAAATCTCCATAGAAGCTGGTCTTTAAGGCCTCATCGATGAATGTTACGCAATCTTCCGCATTGCCTACATAACCCCAGTTTTTATCGGATATAGTATAGACCACCTGGTCTGGATTGGTGCTGATTACCCTGATTTCCACATCGATTATCAGCCCGTCCTGGTTTGTATAACTATAATAAAGCGAATATTCATCCGTTGTCTCAGGCTCCCCATAAGCTGCAATAATATCTTCCTTTGTACTGTTGCAAGTAATTCCGCCTGGCAGAACCACCTGCGGGTCCAAACCGTTATTCGACAGCTTCATCTTCACTTCATTCGTAGTGCAATCTTCAATTTTAGCTGATTCCTTTCCAAGATTGATCGCATACATATACACATATTCGGAATCGTTCTCATCATTGAATAACTCAAACTGGTTCGATATGATATCGCTTTCCAATTGGAAGGTGTCCTTATTTTCATAATTGTTGGAAACATGCCATCCGTTGTTTGTCCAGTCAGATATACTGGAAGGAAATGAACGAACTTCCCCATCCACAACAAACTGTCCGCAATCCAGAGTGGCTCCTATTTTCTCCTTGCCCTCTTCCATCCATGCATTCTTGTCCACACCGCATGCGGCCACCTGCAGGCTAAGTACCGCCATTAAACATAACGCCATTAGTTTCTTCATAATAGATACCTCTCTCCTCTCAGTGTTTTTAATATGTAGAACTATTTAATATTATAATCATAACATCTTATTCTGTCAAATGAATACCCATATCTCAAAACCCGTGTAACAGTTCAGCCTTCCGGCTTCCCTGTTACAAACCCATACCTTAACGGGGGCAATTTATTTCCTTCCTAAAGCATACTGTTGACCAGGTCATCATAAGATACCAGCATCACATTCCCCATCCTATTGGCCATATCCACACAGCCTTTTGTAAACCCACGTTTTGCAAATAAAACCAGGTATATTTTCCCATAATGAAACAGCTGCCCGCGCTTTGCCAGTGTCTCCAGCACTCCTGTATCCACTCTTTCATTCGTCCATTTGCACTCGCCGAATAAGGCTGTATTTTTATCCTGCTCTCCCATAATATCTATTTCTGTCTGGCTGTGCGTAAAGGGGTCCGTTCCCCACCAACGCCCCAGTTCCCCAAACTCCACAGGAGACTGACCCTTTAGCAGCAGCTTCCACAGATACTGTTTGCAGATTTCTTCGAACACTTTGCCCATATAGTCCGATAGATGGGGTTCCATCCTCTTATAGGCAATATCGGAAGCGCCTCTGGAAATAATGGAATAGTTCTCCGGCACAAAACGATACCAGAAACGGAACATATTATCATCAATCGCATAAATGGATTTCCTTGATGCCTTTTCCCCGTAAGGAGTCTCTTTCTGCACAAGCCCCAGGGCCAGCAGGTTCTTCAGATAAGCGGCACAGACGCTGGTTTCCGCCCCTACTTTGGTAGAAATCTCCGCCATCCGGGCAGAACCCGTTGCAATTGCTGTAATTATGGCATTATAGAGCGCCGGCTCCCGCACTTCCTGTTTTAATAAATTCTCCGGCTCCTCAAAAAGCGAAGAGGTGGGATTTAAAAATGTATTTTTAATATTCTCCTCTATACTCAGCTTATCGTCCATCTGCAGCAAATACTGCGGCGTGCCTCCCACAATCCCATAAATCAGCGCCTTATCCTCATCGGAAAAATTTTTAAAATACCGGCAGGCATCCGCAAAGTCAAAAGGCTGCATCTTCATCTGTGCCGTGCGCCTGCCATACAAAGGCGCTTTATAGGCCAGCACATGGTCCTCCATATAAGACATCGACGATCCGCATAGGATTAACATCAATTTGGAGTTTTCCTTATATTTATCAATTAAAAGCTGGAGTGTGGAAGCAAGGCTCCTGGAAGAACGCGCCACATAAGGGTACTCATCAATAGCCAGTATCAGCCTCTCCTTTTCCGCCAACTGAAACACATATTCCAAAGCTGCCTGAAAGGATAAAAATGCCGTATCCGCCTGAATGCCCACCCCATACTCCAAAATATTTTTACTGAAATTCTCCAGGTTCTGCTTGTCATTGCTCTCAACGCCCATAAAATATATCGCTTTTTTATTTCTGATAAAATGGTTGATCAAAGCTGTCTTACCCACCCGGCGTTTTCCATAGATGACCGCAAATTCGAATTTATCCGATGCGTATAGTTTTTCCAGTGAATTCAATTCCCGTTCCCTGCCAATAAACATGCCTTTACCTCCATTCCTGATATATAGTCTTTCCTAGTCACCCCTCTTTCATTATTTATATATTACCATTGTATTATATTTTAGTCAATTTAAAATTAGTAATTTACAAATTACTAATATATAAATCACTAAGTTACGAATTACTAATTTATATATAAGTAAATATGAACTGAACAGATTATAGGACTGAATCTTATTCAAGGTACATATTCATATTAAAAAACTGCTCCTCCGGAAGTTTTTCCTTTGCAGCAGTTTCTTTTAATCCCCACATTTATCCATTGCTATGATTGGGGCACAACAGCCCTTTTCGCAACGGGCTCTTGCAGCCCAAATCTGCTATCCCATTTTCACAGGCACAGTTCCATTTTCACCGGCATCTTTCCTGTCAGTTCCATGCTCCTTCCATCCGGCTGGGATGTACCTGCATAAAGATCAAATTTATTTCCGTCCATGATACGTTCCCCTTTATCATTCACTACCAATGTCATTAAGTTAAACAAGGCTTGTC
>BLLT01000296.1 GCA_011958945.1 Lachnospiraceae bacterium
GGATGAGCTTGAGATATTATTTTCCACATAAACTTTGAATACGCTCTACTAGCCAGTTTGATATTAAACCGGACAGCAATGACCATCCAAACTGTCCCGCTGCAAATAACCACATTTTTCCTGTCGATAATGATTTCACCTTTGACTCCATAACTTACCTCCATAATACTAATAATCCATGAATTTATGTTTCTGTACAAACTTACCAGTGCTTATTCTGCTCCAAGCCCTTTTAAGAGCAGCCCGCCTGCAATCCTTAACTGTAGCGCAGGCTTAACAATTTCATCTGATAAAAGCATACTGCCGTTGTATGACAGTTTCTGCATCAGGCTCAGCATTGTATGCATCACCGAAAAGTACACTTCATCAATATTGTAGGAAAAATACAGGCTTCCATCATTAAGTCCTTTTTTCAGGGCATCTGTCATATAAGGCTTCAGATTCAATATTTTTTCTTCGTAATCATTCAGTCTTTCCTTTGAAATTTTGTATTTTCTGACAAAAATATCAAATTCCTGAAGAAACCGCAAAAACAAAGATTCTTCCTCAAGAACTTTTTCAAGAATTATAAAAATTTGCTGCAGCTGTCTGCTGCCGCACAACCCCCTGTACTCTTCCTGCAGCATCATGCCGATATACTTGTCCGCAATCTCCTGCCAGTAAACAATTCCCACCGATATTGCAAGCTCCGCCTTAGTCTCAAAATAACGGTAAATCGTTGCCGTCCCTACGTTTGCTGCTTTTGCAACTTCCTCAATTGATGTGTCATCAATCCCTTTTTCGTAGAAAAGCTCCAGCGCCGAGTGCAGAATCTGCTGTGTACGCTGCTCCATCTGCCGCCTCCGGATCCAGGATTCACCCATATATGCCATCCTCCGTAAAATTTATTTTCTGATAGTAATACTATCACTTTTTTAAATATGGAGTCAAGAGCAATTGTGGAAAATTTTTCCTCTACATGGGGACCTTCCATTAAAGAATAGAATAGCCTCGCCATCGACGGCATGCCGGCTCCTGCCGTTTTTTTGCATGCCGGACAGTGACCGCTCCCAGGCAGTAATCAAAGTCAGCTATCCAAAGGTTCAGTGCCTCTGCTTTTGTCAGGCAAAATCTAAAAATATAATATTTTATCCTGAATTATTCACGGAACAGTATCAAATTTTCAAAAGTACCCCCCAAGTTCTGTAAGAGCCGTATAGGTACAGCCCTTCTCATGAGGACTGCCGTTCACAAGCATTACTTTCATTCTGTCACCTTCCATGTCTGTGTTTTTTAATAAGAGGCAAATCTCTCATTCCGGTCTAACGCGGTCATTCTCTGCATCTCATCCTCCGTCAACTCAAAGTCAAAAATCTCATAGTTCTCCTGAATATGCGCCTCATTGCTGGAACCGGGGATTGCGATATTCCCCGCCTGCAGATGCCAGCGCAGGATAATCTGAGCAGAAGTTTTGTTGTGTGCATCCGCAATTTCAACAATGGTTTCATCGCTGAATAATGTCTGCGTATTGCCGCGTCCTCCAAGAGGATACCAGGATTCCATGACCGTGCCATACTGCCGCAGATGTTCCTTCATCTCTGTGCTTTGATGATATGGATGGGTTTCATTCTGGAGCAGGGCAGGTGTAATGGTTGTCTCGCCCACAAGCCGGTCAAAGTCATCGGGTGTATAATAATTGGAAAGTCCGATCGAACGGAGTTTCCCTTCGCTTACCGCCTGTTCCATGGCCTGATATGCGGATACATCGCTTCCCGGAGCTGAATGATGCAGGATCATAAGGTCAATGTAATCCAGCCCCAGTCTTTCAAGGGAGGCATCAATGGCCGCGGCGCCATTACCATAATCATCCGTCCACATCTTGGTGGTGACAAAAATTTCTTCTCTTGTTACGAACCCTTCCTCAATCGCCCTCCGGATTCCCCTGCCAACACCTTCCTCATTATGGTACATATAGGCGGTATCAATCAGGCGGACACCGCTGTTTAATGCTGCCGTGACGGATTCTACACAGGTATCCCCGGTCAGGCTGTATGTTCCAATCCCGTATATGGGCATTTCATATCCACTGTTCAATAAAACTGTCTTTGTTTCAAAATTAAAAGAAATATCTCCCATCACCGTATTATCACCTCCCTCTATTTTCTGTTCTTCTCTATCAGTCAAAATATTTTCTGTCTGTGCCTCAGTCTGTTCAGCATCCGATACTGCCGGCTGCTCCTGTTCAGTCTGTTCCGTTGTTCCTGCTCTTTCTGTCTGCCCATGCTGCTCCATTACTTTATCCGCAGAAGAATCTGCCCCTGCCTGCTTTCCACAGGCTGATAACGAAACCATAAGCAGACAAGCCAGTATCAGATTATACAGCCGTTTCATAGCGTTCCTCCTCCTGAATAGTCTTTAAAACTCTTGCGGGAACACCTCCTACTACCGTCATGGCAGGAACATCCCGTGTCACAACGGCTCCCGCCGCAACCACCGCATAATCGCCAATCGTCACTCCCGGCAATATGGTTGCGTTAGAACCGATCCATACATGAGCGCCAATTTTTATGGCTGCATAATGATTTTTCCGGTTTTCCTTTGGATTCAGGTCATGGTTAATTGTCGCCAGCACAACATTATGGCCGATCAATGCACCATCCCCGATTTCAATCCCGCCCTGATCCTGAAAGTGGCATCCTGAATTGATAAAGACATCTTTTCCGATTGTGATATTTTTTCCAAAATCCGTATAAAATGGAGGAAACATCCGAAAAGAACGGTCTACCTGTTTTCCTATCAACCTGCCCATAATCTCCCGGAGTTCTTCTGGTGTATGGTACTTCGTATTCAGTTCCATTCCTATACGGACAGCCTCCTGGAAAAGTTCATTTGCATAGGCATCACGCTCGGCATTTTTTTCAGTTCCTTCCCGAAATCCTCCTATCACATCCTTTACCGTCATTGTCTACATCTCCTTTTCCCATTCCCGAAGCGTATGAACGCCTGTTTCATCGCCAAGCCTTTCCAAACGGCTGATTTCGTCAGCAGTCAGCTCTATCTGCGCTGCCTTTGCCGCTTCCTCAACCTGACGCACTTTCGTTACCCCAATAATCGGCAGTGTGCCTTTTGCAATCGCCCATGCTGTCGCAACCTGTGCAGGACTGGCATCAAAACGTGTTCCAATGATTTTCAGTTCATCAATCAATGCTGTCAGTTCTTTCAGATGCGGATTATAAGCCTCTGCAGCAAGAATTTCATTTGCCCTTTTTATCTCCATAAGGTTGTGGTTAGAAACGCCGATTGTCTTAATCTGTCCGCTTTTTGCCAGAGGGATTAAACCCGGCGTCCATTTTTCAATATCCATCGGATTGTGTATCCAGTAAACATCAATTACATCGGTATGCAGACGTTCTTTGCTGCCGTCAATCATTTCCTGCATGGCATCCGGCGAACTGCCTGCAATCTGCGGTGTGAATTTCGTGGAAAGGATAACGCTGTTCCGGCGCACATCTTTTACAAAATTACCAAGAATCCGTTCCGAAGTTCCTTCTCCGTAAACCGCCGCCGTATCCCACAGGTTCAGTCCGCACTCCAGTGCTTTCTCAAACACAGGCTTCAATTCTTCCTCGAATAAATGGTTTCCGAATACCTGATCCCCTCCGGCTGCTCCCGCACCCCAAGACCAGGCTCCTAATGCAATTTTCGGTATTGTTGTACTCATCTAAAAATCCTCCTGTCCTCTATCTCAAATTTGTGTTAAAAAACTGTTCCAGCTTATCAAACGGGATTTTTTCCATATTATCATAAAGATCTACATGATCCGCACCCGGAACAATTAGCAGTTCTTTCGGCTCTGACGCTGCGGTGTAGGCATCTTCCGAATAATACCGGGAATGTGCCTTTTCCCCTGCAACCAGCAAAATAGGGCGTGGAGATACCTCTTTAATGTTTGCCATCAACGGGAAATTCCAAAATGACACAGGCATAGTGGCAGTCCATGAAGATACAAAATTCACAGCACGAGGGTGTTTCGCCCTTACTGCATAATAGTTGTAAAATGCCGCAAATGCAGGGTCAGCGCCCTCCGGCAGTTCCTCCGGTATTTCCATCATTCCTGTAATCGGCTCATTATCTTCATCAAAAGCAATTTCGTGATTGCCCAATGCAAATGTACCGTTTTCTGCATCTTTCCAACGCTGCTTACCAAGATATTTCTTAATCTTGTTTCTCTGCTCCTCCGTATAGTAATCCATGTGTCCTTTACTCATATCACGGGACATATCGTACATGGAGAACGTAGCTACCGCCTTAATTCTGGTATCCGTTCCTGCGGCGGTAATCGCCATTCCTGAAAGCCCGCATATACCGACTGCTCCGATACGTTCCCTGTCAACATAGGGGAGCAGACCAATATAATCCACTGCCGCACTGTAATCTTCCGTAAATATATCCGGTGACGCCGTGTTTCGTACCTCGCCGCCGCTTTCCCCGCCAAAGGACGGATCAAAAGCGATGCTGACAAAACCACGGGCAGCCAGCTCCTGTGCATAAAGACCGGAAGCCTGTTCTTTTACTGCGCCAAAGGGTCCTGCAACAATGACTGCCGGATTCTTCTTATCCTCATAGTTATCCGGCAAATATAAATCGCCTGCCAGTGTAATGCCGTAACGGTTTGTAAAACGTACTTTTTTCATCTCAATCTTAGGGTTAATCTCAAATGTCCTGCTTTCTTTGTTTTCCATTTTTTCATTCTCCTTGTTATAATTTTTTTATTTTATAAAGCAGATAATCAAGACAGTCTATTCGCTTCTGACTCTCATGGAGGGAACCGAGCAAATCCTTTCTATGCCTTACAAGTATTGGCATCATATCCATAAACTGACCGCCCTTTGCAAACACCATACACTGCTCTGCTGTCTGCCTGTCACAACCTGCGTCAATCAAATTTTGGTAAATGCTTCCATACATGTAACAGTTCAGCCTTTCGGCTTC
>BLLT01000297.1 GCA_011958945.1 Lachnospiraceae bacterium
GGCTCATAAGTTCTTTGCCACATTGTCAAGTGAAGAATTCATTCTTGTTGGCTTTTCGTGTATAGAATCTTGTTAACACCCTATAAATGTGCTAAACTAAACTCAGCAACAATCGAAATTTGGAGGAACCTATATGGTTGATTTTATTGTTAATCTATTTGCGGCGATTGCTGATTTTTTTATCACTTTTTGGGTAGACAATGTTATTGATAAGTTTGCCAAAAGAAATAAGTAAATTTATGGAGGCATAGTATGAAGATAACTGATAGAGATATAGATAACGGAAAACCTTTTGATTGGGGGAAAACCTCTTTAGATTATGCAAAGTTCCGTGATATTTATCCAAAAGAATTTTATCAAAAAATTGTTGACCGCAAATTATGTATAGACGGACAATCTATCCTTGATGTTGGAACAGGGACAGGGGTTCTTCCCAGAAATATGTACCAGTATGGGGCGAAGTGGAGGGCTACCGATATTTCAGGAAATCAAATTGAACAAGCCAAAATCCTTTCAAAAGATATGGATATAGATTATTACGTTGTGCCAACAGAAGATATAAGTTTTTCAGATAATTCTTTTGATGTAATCACAGCCTGTCAATGTTTTTGGTATTTTAACCATGAAATTGTTATGCCTAAGTTTTATCGTATGCTAAAAAAAGAGGGAAAGATTCTTGTTTTATATATGGCATGGCTTCCATTTGAGGATAAAATTGCGGGAGCAAGTGAAAAACTTGTATTAAAATATAGTCCTAACTGGAGTGGTGCAGGAGAAACGGTACATCAAATAGACATACCCGATTGCTATAAAGAAAACTTTGAACTTGTACATCACGAAGAATTTACTGTAAGAATACCATTCACCCATGAAAGCTGGAATGGAAGAATGAAAGCGTGTCGTGGAATTGGTGCTTCGCTTACCGAAAAAGAAATTTCTATGTGGGAACAAGAGCATAGAACACTCCTTGAACATATTGCGCCTAATGAATTTGATATTTTACATTATTGTGCTATTGCCGAACTAAAAAAGCGTTAAATTCCATTTGCCCTCTATTCTTTATACCTCATAGCAATGCAAGTTTCACTAAAACCACAATGTTTCCAAAAAGCCAATCCGCTTTTATTCCAAGGCAATACTTCTAAATCAATTTCTTTTATATCTAAATACTTTAATAGCATTTGAAAGGCTTGTGTTCCGTAATGATTTTTTCTATAATTTCTATCTATAAGAAATTGCCGCAAATAGACCGGATTATCAGTATTTCTAATGAGTGCATATCCAACTATTTGGCTATCCTCTATAAAAAAATAAGCACTATAATCTGTTTCCAGAAATTCTTTCATCCGTTTTTCCAATTCATTAATATTCATAGCATTATCACTTTTTTCATCTTCTATAAGTTGCTTATTTAATAAAGCAAGTTTAGCTACATCTTTAATAGAACATTTTTGAAGTTGCATTACATTCCTCCTTAAAATTTCAAGTTATCAAGTTCCTTGCAAATCACAATTTTGCACTACATAAATATCCTCTTATTTAAGAACATATTCATAGCAACAATCCTCTTTTGTAGTACCTTCTATTATACATGTTTTTCCACTATCGCAAAATCCATGAGCTTCATAAAACTTTCTAGCTTTCACGTTATCTTTTATAACCCATAATACTATTTTATGCACTCCTTTTTTCCTTACTTGCTCAATCAGATATTCTATCAAAAGTGTCCCTATTCCCTGTCCCACAAAAAAAGGTTCAACATAAAAATCCGTAATCTCAATTGTTTTATTATCCATAGGCTTTCCATTTATTATCCCTTTGACAATTCCATCATCATATAACAGCATCCCATCTAATCTATCTGGATTATTTTTATAATCTTCATACAAATGAACAACCTGCAACTCATTAAATGACACATAATCATTTTCAAATATAGGTCTATATGCAACCCTTTTTCCAAAAACAATAATCTCGGCTATCCTTGGAATATCTTGTTTATTGGCGTGTCTAATCATGTATGCGTACCCCCCCTTACTTCTACAAGTACCAATTGTTACTGGATTTATTATACATTTACCCACCACTTTGGACAATATATTTTTATGTTTTTTCTGTTCCCTTTTTCGGTATGAGAATGTATATGCGGTTTAGCTCCGCAAATCCCCTCCGCCTTACCCTCATAATCAGCCCTACATTTTCCAGTTCGTTCAGGGAACGCTTAACTGTCATCTCACACCGGGAGAGTTCAGCGGCAAGCTGCCTGACAGGAAAATATACAAACAAGATTCCGTTCTCGTCCTCCAGCTTTTTTGTAATCATGGCATCCAGCATCTTACAATACATCACCTTTGCCGTGCTGCTGATTGGAAGTCCTGCCAATGCTTTTGGGAATGGCATACAGGGCGGCAGCGGCGTGGCTGCTGTCATAAATTCATATTCCATTTGTCTGTTTTCTCCTTTCATTTTGTGTATTATTTGGGGGCTGTTTTGGGCAGAAACATTCAGGACAGAGCCTGTCTTTTCATGCCGCTTTAAGCCCCTGTCAATGCAGGCAGGGCAGAGTAAGCCCTCTGCCTGCATACTGTGTTATTCATATTTTAGTATAGTCCAGCCGGTTCTTCCTGATGCCGTTCCTGCCCCCGGTTTCTCCGGCAGCGTCTTGTTCCCTCTGGTGCGCTCGCTGCGGCAGGGATTTTCATTCCCTTTCACAGTTCATGGCGTCACTTCGTCTGGGGAACATATCCCATCAGCCCGGTCATGCGATTGGCGTAATCCATCGATGAACTGATACTATCATAGAACATTTTTGTTCCCATTCCCGTATATCCATAAATCAGGAATGGAATATAAAAATCAAAAAATTCCACGTTTGCGGAATGGTGTGGTATAATCAGTATAGCGGCGGGTAACAAGCCGCCGGAAAGGGGATAAAACCATGAAGCAGGGCATAACCATACAGGAGCGGCTCAAAGACTTACGGACAGAGCGGCATTTAAAACTGGAAGAACTTGCGGAGCTGACACAAATTTCAAAGTCTGCCCTCGGCAGCTATGAAAATGATGTAAAAAAAGAAATCAGCCACAAATCCATCCTGAAGCTTGCAGAATTTTATGATGTTTCCACGGATTACCTTTTATGTGCCACTGAAAACAGAAACCGTCCAGATGCCGGATTTACGGAACTACATATCAATGATGATATGGTGGAACTGTTAAAAAGCGGGCGCATCAACAACCGTCTGCTCTGTGAAATTGCCACGCATGAAAATTTCACTGCCCTTATGACAGATGCAGAAATATATGTGGACGGTATCGCCACCATGCGTTTTCAGGATATCAATGCCTCGCTTGAGGCTGTAAGGGCAGAAATCCTAAAGAAGTACCAGCCGGAGGAGGAAGATACAACACTGAAAGCATTGCAGGCTTCACAGATACAGGAAGAAGATTATTTCTGTCATGTCACACATAAGGAGTGGGATGCAATTCTCCACGATATCCGGCTGGCGCATGAAGCTGATGCGGAGAGTGCGCCGGATGATTCCAGCACCCTGAAAATAATTGCAGATGCAGAAAAAGCCATGTGCTTTCCGGGGAACGCCCTTGATAAATTCTGTTATGTCATGTGTTCACAGCTTCAAATCAGCTATGAAAAGCTGACCGAAAAAGAACGAACGGACTTGAAAAACATTATGAAAAAATCCGGCATCTACAAGGATTCGCCTTTAGGAAGCCGGAAGCGCTGACAAGGAAATGCCACTGTCTGGATTTTGTCCATGCAGCGGCATTTTGGGGGTGCCTATGTAGTTTTCAGATGGCAGATTGAATTGATAGTGCTGTCAAAGCAGTTCTAAAGTTCTTTTATACAGTGGGTCTAAATTACAGCCACAGCTTCCACATTCTTTGTCTGCCTGTTTGATTGCTGATACTAAGGCGTCTTTATCAGCTTTTCCGTCTAACCATTGTTGGGCAGGAACAGATATTAAATCCCAGCCAGATGCAGCGTATTTCTCCATAATCGTTTTTAATTCTTCCATGATGCTGTTCCTTTCAAATTAACCAATGTCTGTTTTTCAGTTCCACAAATGATTATTTGTTATGAAGATGTAGTCATTTCAATGTGATTACCCTCTGAGTCAACAAACTCAACAACCCAATTTTTACCTATTTTAGTCAACGGATAACATATTTCTTTGCCTTTGATTTTTGCATTAAGTATATCAAGGTTCTCCACACCGATACTTGGTAAACAGTTACTTCCAAAAGTGTGTTTCTCGTTGACAATCTTATATGCGAATAGACCAAATCGAAAACCATTTAAAGCAAATACACTATATATATTATCACGTTCCGTAACCGACTGTTCAAATAAATCTTCATAGAATTTTATTGCCCTATCCATATCTTCTACACAGATATAAAGTGAACTAATATTGCAATTCATTTTCTGTTCCTCCATAAAATTTCGATTTTTAGCAAAATCAAATTTCAAAATCAATACAGGCTCTTTCAACTCTAATGGAATATACAAATTCTCCAAATTCCATGTGTAGTCGTGATTTTTGGTATTCATCTAATGTTTCTACTGTATCGAAGTCAAAAATTAGAGCAACATCATAATTAGAAACTGGTGTTCTTTCCGCATTTCTAACTATATTAAATTGTTTTATTATCTCTAATCCTCTTAACTTTTCAGCTCTTTCAAAAAATTCAATAATATTCTTTTCCCTATTATCCTCTTTTAATGTAAACATACATATATGCCTTATCATTGTATTCACTCCTCCTAATCCCCATTTTTCGCTGGCTCTATTATATTACATTGTCTTTCCAGATGGAATAAGTTTTCACAAAAATTCTCCGTAAAATATCAATATCTGTCGATTATCCCGTTCGGGTATCTGCTTATTCCCACTTCTTAATTATTCTTTCTGTT
>BLLT01000298.1 GCA_011958945.1 Lachnospiraceae bacterium
ATTTCTCGAAAAATGCCCAAAAAGCGGCATTTTTTATCAGGATTTGTGCCGGAGCGCCACAAATAAGCCTTGATGGCAGACGCAAATTTGAAATTTGCGTCGCCCCGTCGCGCAAAACGCTCCGGAATGGAGATTAATATGAATTATGCATGGGAAGCGGCGTTGATGGCCGATAGGATGGGGATACCGAGGGAAAAGGTCAGGTATATACCGGCAGGCGATGGAAGCCCGTATACGGAAGTTGTACAGGAGGATATCAATGGAATACCTTTTGGGGAGACGGGTGTGGGGATTAATCCGTTATATCGGTTCGGTATGATATTTGCGGATATATGTTCCTTAAACCATATGGAATTCGAACAGGGCAGGGAGATGCTTTTCCGGGTCTTTCTCCAGTATATGGTACAGCTGGACCTCCGCCAGGGGATGGACAGGCAGGAGTATGCCGCCCGTTTCCTGCTGCAGGATATTTTGCAGGGGATGTATGGGAAGGATGCCGCAGAGACGGTAGGGCTTTTTGAAAAAAATAAATTAAGAGGACTCCTGCATATGATTCTGGGGGTATATGAATGCGGCAGCTGTACGGAACTGTTCCGGCGTGCAATGAGATATTTATACCCTGACTCGATTGTCTATGAAAGCAATGACCAGGCCGGGCAGATACTGGTTTATGTGGGGGTGGGGGAGACAGAGGAAGAAGCAGGGAAAATAAGGTTTCTGGCTGCCGTATTCCTGCCGCTTGCCTGTAGCGTCCGCCTTTTCTGGGAGCATCATTTTGGGGTTTTGGACGTGGATGAGACTATGACAGTGGGGCATATGGTACTATTTTAGCTTATGGCGGTGGAACATATGATACTGTTTTGGCTTAAGGGAGGAAAAACAGATGAACAGATACGGATACACATTGAAGAAGGCAGAAGAAAAAGAAACGCCGCAAAGGTATTACCATAAAGCGGATTTGCAGGCGATGACAACGTATCAGCTGAAGGAAATATGCAGGGAAGAAAAGCTGATTCAGGGCGTGGTGAACCCTTTGGATAAAGAGGAACTGCTTCATGTGATTTTGAAATATCGGGGAATGGCGGAATCATTGCTGATAAAGTCATACAATGAGGGAGGAATGCAGGCATTAGAGAAAGCCTTGAAAAAGTGCAGATTGGATGAAAAGCCTTATACGGACTGGGGATGGGGCTCTAAAGTGGTTGTCTGGGAAGGGATTGCAGCGAGATTTTATGATCAGATGACGATTCCTTATGAAAAGCGGCTGGCCGGAACAAATGCCCTGGTGGTGAGCGGGGATGGAACGGTATGTACCATATTGAATGCGGAAGCCCGGGGAAAACGGGAGGATGTACTTTACCTGACGAAGGAAGCCGGTATCCTGTGCAGACAGCCGGATATAAAGAACTTTTGCCTGTATTGTATGGGCAGGCGGGAGTCGGAGGCAATATATGGGGTTTACTATGGGCTGCGGCAAACGCTTCCGGAGCACATGGAGGTGTACAGAATCCCGCTGCTTGATTTTGAAGTAAGGCAGCCGGCAGCGTTGCCGCTTCCCCTGGCCATAGATTTTGGAACGAGCAGCACTACAGCAGGGGTATATCTGGACGGCCTTTATTTCCAGGCCGCAGGTATACGTGATGGGGAACTGGGGCTGAAAAAGGATAAAATAAACCATGCGGTATTTTATGATGCTTCCGCCGATTGGGAAGAATCCCCCCTGCTGCCCAGCATGGCCTGCGTTACGGCTATAGAGCAGGGAGATATAAAATTTTCCTTTGGGTATGATGCCGTAAGGATGGTCAATGAAAGCAGTACAGGAGAGGGGTTCAGCATTTTTTATGATATGAAAAGGTGGGTGGCAGATTATGAAAAGGAAGAGGAGGTTACGGACAGACAGGGGCGGAGAGGGTTTATAAAAAGGAAGGATATCCTGAAGGCATACTTCCTGTTTGTCCTTGAAGAGGCAGCAAACCGCTTTAAATGCAAAATAGGGGAAGTGCATGCATCCTGCCCGGTAAAACAAAAAGCACGTTTCGGAAAGATGTTTTCCGAAATTCTGCCCGGGTACGATGTGGAACTGCAGGATATGGTGGATGAGGGGGCGGCCGTCCTTTATGGCACTATCCGTGATATGATAAACCGGAACAGTGTAATATATGGGGAAGAATACAGGGCTTTGGTGATTGACTGCGGAGGCGGCACAACGGACATGTGTTCCTGCTGCTTCCGTATCTGGGATGAGAGGGTTTCCTACCGTATTTCTATTGAGACATCCTATGAAAACGGGGATGCAGACTTTGGAGGGAACAATCTGACCTATCGTATCATGCAGCTGTTGAAGGTATTGACGGTAAAAAGCTTAAGGGGAAAAAAGGGGGATGACGCGGGAAAGATATTGGGGGATTTGGACAATGATATTTACCGCGCTGTGGATGAATGCGGAACCGAAGGGATATACCTCAATTTAACGGAGCAGTACCGGATGGCGGAGGATTTTCTGCCCACCCACTTTAAGGAGTATGAATATCTGGGGAGGGAAGATTATGAGAAGGCAAGGAATAACTTTTACTTCTTATTCCGGGTAGCGGAAAAAGTGAAAAAGGTATTTTTTGATAATACGGAAACGATAAGGGTGGTACTTTCTTCGCGTCCTGTAGAGGAAAGTGCTACTGTATGGATTCCTGTGGACAAGTGGAAAATTGCGGTGAGGCAAAACGGGCATCTGGAGGTATTAAAGGAGTTTTCGCCTGTCTATTTTACGGCCAAGGAACTGGAGATTCTTTTGAAAGCGGACATTTATGCCATTGTCCGGCGCTTTCTTGAGGAAATGTATGAAAATGGGCAGACGGAAAAGTATTCTCTGATTAAGCTGACAGGGCAATCCTGTAAAATCGGGCTGTTCCGCGATGCCCTGAAAGAATTTGTACCCGGTAAAGCCATACGGTTTGTAGGAAAGGAAAGAAACAGGGGAGCGGTTGGAACAGAACCAGTGGGCTTGTCTGAACCTCTGCGAAACAGGCCGTCGGAATTCGGGCTGAAAATGGCATGTGTGGACGGCATATTGGAATATTTGAGGGATAAGAAATATGGCCTTGCGGATATTGATATTTGTATGAAGGAATCAGCGCTTCCCTATACGGTAACGGCCTTTACCCACAGCGGTGAAGAGGTAACGCTGGTAGACGGTTTTAAAAGGGAGAAGGTATGTGGGATGATTTCAAGAAATATGGAGGAACTTCTGCTGCGGATTTATCTTAAGGATGCGGAGGGGAATGTGAGGCATGAGTATGTTTGCCAGACGCCATTAGACAGTTTTAATGAAACTACATATGAGGAGTTGGAAGCCAGGCACGGAGGGAAAATCCGGCAGGCGGATACGGATGATATTACGGAGCGGGAGGTGAAATTCTTTGTGTGGGCAGAAACGCCGGAATGGGAATTCTGTGTTTTGCCGGTTTGCAGAAGAAAAGGGAGGTTGGCCGTAGGGAAGGAAGAACGATTTCCGTTTGAGAATGACACATGGGTGCGGAATTATTTTGATGGTACGTGGTAGGTTATGGGAACATGGAACGGAAACAGCATAAATTGGGTATGGGAAAATAGTAGAAAGGAATGGAAGTTGTATGCAGAATTTATATCCGCTTTTTGTAGGAGACCGTATATTGAAGAAAGAAATGCTTTGGGCTGTCAGAGACCGCTCTTTTATGCATCTGGATTTGGAATACCGGGAATATGGGGATGGAATTTTAAAAGGGTGCGGTGTCAGGGTGGAGAATGGACGGATTATTGTGGAGCCCGGTATGATAAAATACGGGGGTTTTATATATCTTATGCCGGAATCGGAAAGTGTGGAGTATGGACCGTCAAAACAACAGACCATATTGAAAATGCGCCTGGGGAAGGACAGTTCCTCTGTGGATTATACATGTTACTGCATGGAACTGGCTCTGGAAAATGAGGATACTTTGGAGGTTGGCGAGTTTGAAGTCTGCCGGTATAAGCTGCAAAGAGGTGCTGTGCTCAGGGCGGAGCATGAAAACTTCGAAGATATGGAAACAGAGTATGATACGCTGAATTATATTCATGCTTCATGGGGAGGGCTGCGGGGAAAGGCAATGGCTCCGATGGTGACCAGGCGGTTTGCCATGGAAATATTGGAGACAGAAGGCTGCAAAGCGGAGGATATCATGTTTGCTTATTTTTGCTTATCTCAGCCGGGAACAGTGCCGATGGATATTTTGACAGATTATCTTGACAGGAAGAATGGGAAAGGGAAGTGGGATATAGCCAGCAACCAGATAGTGTTTGGAGGGATGCGCACTGCTCTGAAAGGTATAAAAGGGGTTGGAACCGGGCGATGCGGGGAAAGCGGCGGGCGCAGGAGGATAATTGTGGATTGATGGTAATTATTCAGCCATAACATGCAGATAATGCGGTTATCGGCTCTTTTCTTTTCTGTATCTTTGACATTCTTCAATTGGATAAACCGCTTACGTTCTCAATCCATTAAGGAATGTTACGCGATAGAGTTCATTTCTCGCTTTTTTGCATGATGCTTACCTGCTATTCACCGGGGAATAGCAGGCAAAGAATTCATAAGGAAATGGAGTGGATAAAAGGCAACATAACCTATATATGGATTATATGGATGGGCTGTTGAAGGGCTGTGCCATAAAGGCGCAAAGCGGCATGCTAACCATCGGGAAAGGCATGCTGAAATTCCATGGCCTCATATACTTGATGCAGGAGGAAGAAAGGGTGCCTTACAGGCCGGCAGACGGATGGCAGTCCTTGAAAGCGGAGTTTACGGAGGATGAAAGCAGCCTGGACGATAAGGTATAGCAGGGCCGTTTTTATCTGCGGGAGGGCTCCGTTTTGCGCGACAGCTATAAGGACTTTGC
>BLLT01000299.1 GCA_011958945.1 Lachnospiraceae bacterium
TATCTGAGCAATGTGTACGGTGTCTATTCCCCGACCAGGACGAAGGACGCTGTGCTTGCGGTGGCGGCGAAGCGGGCATACCACCCGGTGCGTGAATACCTTGATGCCCTGCCGGAATGGGACGGCACGGGAAGGGTGGAGACTTTGCTGGTGGATTACTTCGCCGCGGAGGACACCAGCTACACGCGGGCGGTCACACGGAAGACGATGGCGGCGGCCGTGGCGAGGATATACCAGCCGGGGATCAAGTTCGATTCCGTCCTTATCCTGAATGGGCCGCAGGGCATCGGCAAGTCCACGCTCTTTGCAAAGCTGGGCGGCGCGTGGTTCTCCGACAGCCTGACGCTCACGGATATGCGAGACAAGTCCGGCCCGGAGAAACTGCAGGGCTACTGGATACTGGAGCTGGGCGAGCTTGCCGGGATGCGCAAGACCGATGTGGAGACCGTGAAGTCCTTCCTCTCCCGGGTGGATGACAAGTACCGTGCAAGCTACGGCATGAACGTGGAGAGCCACCCGCGCCAGTGCATCATCGTGGGAAGCACCAACTCAGAAAACGGCTTCCTGCGCGACGTGACGGGCAACCGCCGCTTCTGGCCTGTCCGGGTGGGAAGGGAGAGCCGGAAGAAGCCCTGGCAGATCACCGGGGAGGAGATATGGCAGATATGGGCGGAGGCGGTGTCGCTGTACCGTTCCGGGGAGAAGCTCTACCTCGAAGGGGAGGAGGCACAGATCGCCATTGCGGAGCAGGCGGAGGCGATGGAGACGGATGACCGGGAAGGGCTGGTGCGGACGTACCTTGACACGCTGCTCCCGGAGGATTGGGATGAAATGAGTTTATATGACCGCAGGAACTTCTTAAACGGTAGTGAATTCGGGGAGACGCAGCGCAAAGGGACAGTGCGCCGGACGCTGGTCTGCAACATGGAGATATGGTGCGAGTGCTTCGGGCGGGAGTCTTCGGCTCTCAAAAAGATGGATTCCTATGAGATCAATGCCATTATGCGCAAGATCGAGGGATGGGAGAAGTATGCCGGGACGAGGACGGGGATGTATGTTTTCCCCGTTTATGGCAAGCAGAGGGCGTACTGCCGGGAACAAATGGAACAAGGCGGATGATTGTTCCGGCAGATTGTTCTTTGAAAAAAGCCAGCAACTATGGGCGTTAGCGGATTTATAGGAACAACGGAACAACCTTTACTATATGAGAAATATAAAAATAAAAGAGAAAGAGGATGTGTGTGTATGTCATACACGCGTATAGCAATATAGGGATTTTTTGTTCGTTCGTTCCGTTGTTCCTGAGATTGGAGGCAGTTATGTTTTTGGAGGATATCCTGAAAGACGGATTTATGGATTACAAAAAGGTGTATGAACTGGCAGAGGAAAACGGCATAAAAAAGACAGAGGTGAAGCGGCAGAAGGCCCTGCTGGGCGTGAAGTCAGTCCATGTGGACGGAGAGGAAGGTGGGACGTTATGGCTGTGGTTCATTCCGAAAAACGTGTGGAAAAGATATTCACAGACGCAGTGAAAAAGATGGGAGGCATGGCGGTGAAGTTCACCTCACCCGGTCTGGATGGGGTGCCGGACAGAATCGTCTTATTGCCGGGTAGGAAGATTGCATTCGTGGAGTTAAAGGCTCCGGGGAAGAAGCCCCGGCCATTGCAGGTGAAACGGATGCGGCAGCTTGAAAGTTTAGGATTCCCCGTCTATGTGGTTGACGGGGCAGAGCAGATCGGAGGTGTGCTGGATGAGATATGTGCCACATGAATATCAGGAGTATGCAAAAGAATTTATTGTGAACCACAAGGTGAGCGCATTATTTTTGGATTGTGGATTGGGGAAAACAGTGATCACGCTGACCGCCATATGGGAACTGCTGTATGACTATTTTGACATCCGAAAAATATTGATTATTGGCCCTCTCCGAGTATCAAGGGATACATGGCCTGCGGAACTGGAAAAATGGGATCACTTATCGGGAGTTGGGATGTCGGTAGTCCTCGGCTCCGAGAAGGAGCGGCTTTCGGCACTTGGCAGGAGGGCGCAGGTGTACGTCATCAACAGGGAAAACGTGGAATGGCTTGTAAACGAGAGCGGTCTCCCCTTTGACTTTGACATGGTGGTGATCGATGAACTGTCCTCCTTCAAGTCCCATAAAGCAAAGCGGTTCAAGGCATTGAAGAAGGTGCGCCCGATGGTGCGGCGCATCGTGGGGCTGACCGGGACGCCAGCGCCGAATGGGTTGATCGACCTTTGGGCGGAGATCGGCATCCTCGACATGGGGCAGAGGCTTGGGCGGTTCATCGGCGGCTACCGGGAGCGGTTCTTCGTGCCGGACAAGCGCAGCCGGGAGATGGTCTTTTCCTATAAGCCGCGGGAGGGCGCGGAGGATATGATTTATAATTTAATCTCCGACATCTGCATCAGCATGAAGGCTGTGGATTATCTGGATATGCCGGAATGCGTCTACAACCAGGTGGAGGTTATTTTGACCGAAAAGGAGATGGCTCTGTATGAACAGTTGGAGCGGGATATGCTCCTTCCCTTTGCGGACGGTGACATTGACGCGGTGAATGCGGCGGCTCTTTCCAACAAACTTTTACAGATATCGGACGGCGCGGTCTATGATGAGAACGGGAACGTGAAGCACATCCATGACCGCAAGCTGGAAGCATTGGAGGATTTGATTGAGGCGGCGAACGGCAAACCTGTGTTAATCGCCTACTGGTATAAGCATGACCTTGACAGGCTGAAAAAGCGCACCGGGGCGGTGGAGCTGGACACGGCGGAGGATATGCGGAAATGGAATGCCGGGGAAATCCCGGTGGCGGCGATCCACCCGGCATCGGCGGGGCATGGGCTGAACCTGCAGGCGGGCGGCTCCACGCTGGTGTGGTTCGGGCTGACATGGTCGCTGGAACTGTATCAGCAGATGAACGCAAGGCTGTGGCGGCAGGGGCAGGAGGAGACGGTTGTGATCCACCACCTTATCACCAAAGGAACACTGGATGAGAGGGTAATTGCGGCATTGGAGAAAAAGGACTGCGGGCAGTCGGCACTTGTGGATGCGGTAAAAGCGAGGATTGGAGGCGAAGGGAAATGAGGGCAGAAGAAATGTTTAAAAATTATACGAAGATGAAGCAGGAAATGACGGTGCTGGAATTTAAGATACGGGATTTTGAGAGGATCAGGAAAGAAGATGTCATTGAAAGCATGAATTTCTCCAAGCCGCAAGGGGAACGGGTGCAGGAGAGCATGGTTTCCGATAAGACCGGAAGGGTGGCAGCATATTACAGGCGGGTGGCGGACAGGCTGGACGATGAGTATTTTGACGAACTTTTCAGGCGGTACCTCTACCTGAAAGATGAAATAGATTTCTTTGGGTTCCTGACAACACAGTTGAGCGGCAGGCTGCCGGAATTCGTAAGGGACATGGTCATGGAGCAGATGGACTGGAACGGCCTTATGGAGAAATACAGCATCAGCTACAGCACCGTGGGGCGGTATCGGAAAAAGGCGGCAAGGGAGATGGACCAGATGTATGAATTCAGGGATGATGTGGAAATGAAATATATTTTAAGTTAGGTGATACTAACATGAGACTAAGTGTAGACTATATCGGAATTGTTTTTTCAAAATTTTTATGGTAGTATCAAACTGCGGAAAAGTGTAAGGGGCCCTGTTGGAGAATCCACGGGGCTTTTTTCACGCCTCCGCACAGGGCAGCGGGCTTTATCCTTTCACCGCTGTCCTTTTCTTTTGCGGAAAGGGTGGAAAGGAGTTACTGATGGATTGTTTTGCAAAGAATGAAAATGGGAACTGTAACATTCTGAGATGCGGGAAATGCCAGGGCGAGACCTGCCATTTCCACAAGACACATGAGGAACAGGCGCAGTCACTGGAAAAGGTGAATGAGAGACTGCGGAGCCTGCCGGAGTACCAGCAGGAGGCCATCGCTGACAAGTATTACGGCGGCGTGAAGAAGTGGTGACGCCATGCCGAGGAGACCGATGAAACCATGCAAACATCCCGGATGCCCAAAGCTGACGGGCGGGATGTACTGTGAAGAACATGCAGGGCTGCACGCCTCTGACCGTGCCAGCGCATCCGCCCGCGGGTATGACAGCAGATGGAACAAAGCAAGGATACGATTCTTAAAAGCACATCCCCTGTGTGTGGAGTGTCAGAAACAGGGACGGCTGGTGAAAGCCGCCGTTGTTGACCACATCGTTCCCCACAGAGGGGATGCAAAGCTGTTCTGGGATGAGAGCAACTGGCAGAGCCTTTGTAAGAAATGCCATGACCATAAAACCATGACGGAGGACCGCTATCAGGAGTTCCATTACTGAGGTTTCCGTGATGGTTCTTTTTCCGCCATGCTTTGACAAAGTGTACTATTTCCCGTGGAAATCTGACCGGGGGAGGGGCGGTTCTTATCTCTGTAATTCGACAAAATACTGACCGCCGCCCCCTCAGACGCGCGTTTTCGCAAATTCGCACAGGGGGGATAGGAAATCGCCCCAAAATCTTACATAAACATTGATTTTTCAAGGCTTTCAGGCACTTTAGTTTTGCGTGAAAGTACCGAAAAACCCATGTTTTTGGGCTTAAAAACCATCAAAAAACGCTGGTTTTTGGGCCTTTTTTGATGGAGGTGGAGGGAAAATGACCGATTTTGAGGCGGCGCAGGTGAAGGAAATGCGCTTAAACGGCATGGGCTACCGTGCCATTGCGGAGGCGCTGGGGCTTTCCCGCGACATCGTCCGCAACCACTGCAAGGCAAAAGGGATGGGCGGCTATGTGGCGGCAACCGTGAAGAACCTTAAGGAGCGGGAGGTGCAGAACGGAATCTGCCTC
>BLLT01000300.1 GCA_011958945.1 Lachnospiraceae bacterium
GCTCCACAGCCAGGGCTTTTGACACCCGAATCCTATAATACAAAAAGGCTGCTGCAAAATTCGGCAACTTTACAATATATAGTTAAAACAACTCCAACATTCATACCATATATTGCCCGTATACGCCATTTTGCAACAGCCCCTTAACTTTAATTTGTATCCCTGAAATCCCGAAATCCCTATTCCTCTGTATTATCATCCAGCATATCGTCATCATCTTCGTCTTCAAAGAAATCATCGTCAAAGTCATCATCGAAATCATCCTCGAAGTCTTCCAGATAATCCGGTTTTAAATAACGGTATACCGCATAAGCGATGCCTGCCACTGCAGCAACTGCCCCGATTACAGCCAATATCCAAAGGATGGTATCACAGCATTTACTGCATTTCTTTTCTTCCTCTTTCTTTCCTAACAGTTCATTAATCCTGGACATATCAATATATTCTTCCAATTTGTTTAATCTGTTCATAACCCTTACCTCTTTTCATCTTTACTTGGTTTAGTGTTGCCCCACAGAATATGAATTATCACACATCCCATTTCCAACTTCTGCATTTCCTGCCAACCATTTTCTAATATATAATATAGCACTAATTCCAAAAATTTACTATAAAAATTTAATAAAATTACAACTTTTTCAATTTTGCAAATGCGGCATACATAATTTTCTGCCCGGCGCCGTCAAAGACCACCGTCACCTGGTAATCCTTGGGGGTACTCTCCAGTTTCGTCACCGTGCCCTCCCCATACTTTACATGGCTCACCCTATCGCCCACTCCGTAATCCACCTTGCCGGGCACCGGCATTCCTTTGGTAAGGCCTCCCATTCCCCCTCCGGCTATAAATGGCCGGTTCTCGGCAGGCGTCCGTTTGGCCACTGCCACCGCACGCGGTTTTGTTTTGGCCGATGCTGTTTTCGGTTTATCGAAAATCCGTCTGTATTCCTCCGCTGCGCTGTTCCTTGCAAAACCATCCCCTGATTTCCCCGAAAAAGTATTCCTGGATTTTCCGGAATCTGCACCTCTCCATGGATCCACGGCCGCATCTTTGGAACTCTCCAACAAAGCATCTTCACCGCTGTTTTTCCAAACCTTTTCATATCCCTTGCCGCCCCTATAGGGCAATACATTATCCATCC
This sequence comes from Lachnospiraceae bacterium, assembly GCA_011958945.1. Lineage (GTDB taxonomy): Bacteria > Bacillota > Clostridia > Lachnospirales > Lachnospiraceae > Kineothrix. The sequence goes on from BLLT01000300.1 coordinate 1,140, forward strand.
CAAAAGGTTTTGACTTAAATCGCAGCCTCTCGCCGGAATCTTCCTCATAGCTGCCAAAATCCCAATTTTTCAGAGACGGAACTTTGTTGTCCAGCAGTTCCTCCGGTATTTCCTCTACAAAACGGCTCACCGCGTTATACTGTGTCTCCCCGCGCACCATGCGCCGCTTCGCACATGTTAAGGTCAAGTCATCTTTGGCCCTGGTAATCCCCACGTAGGCCAGACGACGTTCCTCTTCCATTTCCTCGTCATCATCGGAGGTCACCGCCCCATAGCCAGGGAACACCCCATCCTCCATGCCGGTCAGATACACATGGGGGAATTCCAGCCCTTTCGCGCTATGCAGCGTCATCAGCAGCACCCGGCTGCTCTCCCCTTCTATCCTGTCGATATCCGCCACTAAAGCAACCTCTTCCAGAAATTCACTTAAACTGGCGTCTTCATGGTTTTCTTCGTAAGATACTATCTTACTGATTAACTCATCAATATTATGGATTCTATCCTCTGCGTCTTCTTCGTCCGAGGCCTCCAATTCCCTAACATAGCCAGTAGTTTCCACGATATCCTTAATCAGCCCTTCCAGCCCATAATATTCCAGCTTGCTCCTAAAGCTTTGAATCATCGTAACAAAAGGTTCCAATTTCGCCGCACTCCTGCCCACGGATGTAATCTGCCCGGCCTCTTTTAGCGCATCGTAAAAGCTAATGCCTTTCATATCCGCATATTCCTGCACACGTGCAATGGTAGCCGCCCCGATTCCGCGTTTCGGCACATTAATAATCCTTCTGGCCGCCACATCATCCTTGCCATTATCCACCGTTTTCAAATAGGCAAGCATATCTTTGATTTCCCTTCTGGCATAAAAATTTGTGCCGCCCACTACATCGTAGGGAATCCCCTCCAGAATAAACCGTTCTTCCAGCATACGGGCCTGGGCATTGGTCCTGTAAAGGACAGCTGACTCTCCGTAATCCGCAATTCCTTTCCTCTTCTTCCTCGCTATGTCATCTGCTACGAACTCCGCTTCCTCATAGGCCGTGTCAAACTGTCTGAAATGCACAAGGCTGCCCTGCCCTTTTTTCGTCCAAAGCGCCTTTTCCTTACGGCCTCTGTTATTCTGGATTACCGAATTTGCCGCGTCCAGTACGTTCTGCGTAGAACGATAGTTCTGTTCCAGCTTAACCACCTGTGCCTCCGGATATACTTTTTCAAAATCCAGAATATTTCTGATATTGGCCCCCCGGAATTTATAGATAGACTGGTCATCATCCCCCACCACACAAAGATTCCTGTACTTATCCGCCAATAAGCGCACCAGCTCAAACTGGGCCGTATTCGTATCCTGATATTCATCTACCATAATATAGCGGAATCTGTCCTGATAATTGTCCAGCACCTCCGGGCAGCTTTTGAACAGTTCCACCGTCTTCATGATTAAATCGTCAAAATCCAGGGCGTTATTTTTCCTCAGCACTGACTGGTATTCCACATAGGCTTTGCCGATTTTTTCCTGGTGATAATCCCCCATGGCCTGAAGCTGATAATCCACGGAAGAAATCAACTCGTCCTTCGCTGAGGATATCGCACTTAAAATAGCCTTTTCTTTCAGCATCTTCGTATCTATCTGAAGGCGCTTGCAAACCTCCTTCATCACCGTTTTCTGGTCATCCGTATCATAAATGGTAAAATTATTATCATATCCTATCCTGTCTATGTACCGATGCAGAATGCGCACACAAGTGGAATGAAAAGTGGATACCCACACTTGGCTGGCCCCATAGCCGATGATAGAGTCCACCCGCTCCCTCATCTCCCCAGCCGCTTTATTGGTAAAAGTAATTGCCATAATGTTATAAGGCTGTACGCCTATTTCATCAATAAGATATGCAATCCTGTGTGTCAGCACCCTCGTTTTCCCGCTGCCCGCACCGGCTAACAGCAGCACTGGCCCATCTACTGCAAAAACCCCTTGTTTCTGTTGTTCGTTTAGTGTATCATAAATGCTCATAAATTCAGCCTAGTCCTTCTGTCTCCTATTTTCGTATTGTCTGTTATCTGATATCCATTTCGTTAAAAGGGTCCCCGCATTCCGGGCAGAACTTCGGCGGGTTCTGGGGATCTTCCGGCTCCCAGCCGCATTTATCGCACCTATATAAAGGTTCCCCTGCCGGTTTCTTCTGTCCGCATTCGCTGCAGAATTTCCCTTTGTTCATTTGTCCGCAGCTGCACATCCACCCAGTATTGTTTCCTACCGCACGCCCTGGTGTATGCCCCTGCATACCTGCATTCGTCTGTCCGGCCATTCCGCTGCCCATTTGTCCGGCCATTCCATTACCCATTTGCCCCGGCATACCATTGCTCATTTGCCCTGACATTCCATTATTCATTTGCCCTGACATTCCATTGCCCATCTGTCCGGCCATTCCGCTGCCCATCTGTCCGGTCATTCCGTTATTCATTTGCCCTGACATTCCGCCGTTTTGCTGCCCCATCGTAAATAATGTATTGGCATTCATTCCCCCTGCCATATTGGCTATATTCATTCCTGCAAATGCCATCATCGGCCCTGTCGTTTTATTAGATGCCGCTGCCCTCATCGCATCCGCCTGGGCATTGACCAGTGTAGCCGCTGCCATTGAAGGGTTGCGGTACACCGCTGTCCTTTGCAGTTCCTTAATCATTGCCTCATCGCTTTCCGGAGCTTTCACTGAATTCATTCCGAAAGATACAATCGAAATCCCCCTTAGCTGCGCCCATTTCGCCGACAATTCCTCATTTAAAATATTCGTCAGTTCCAAAGTATGCTTCGGGATCAGGCTATAGCGGATTCCCATTTCGGAAATTCGGGCAAAGGCCGGCTGCAATGCCGTCAAAAGTTCTGTCTTCAGCTGGCTTTCAATCTCACCCCTCCTGAAATCATGGGTAATATTCCCGCATACATTTTTATAAAACAGCAAAGGGTCTGTAATCCTGTATGAATATTCCCCGTTACAACGCAGCGTAATATCAATATCCAGACCAATATTCGCATCTACTACACGAAAAGGCACCGGGCTCGCTGTACCATATTTATTTCCCATAATCTCTTTCGTATTAAAGAAGTAAACTCTCTGGTCTTTGGCCGTATCCCCTCCAAAAGTGAAACGCTTCCCGATTACCGCGAAAGTTTTCCCCAGCCCTTCCCCGAAATTCCCGTACAGCAAACTGGGCTCTGAAGATGTGTCATACAAAAATTCCCCCGCCTCTGCACAAAATTCCACTATTTTACCCTGCTCCACAATAATCATGCACTGTCCTTCATTCACTGCTACCATAGAGCCATTGCTGATAATATTATCTTCCCCGTTTGTATTGCTGCTTTTACTGCTGTTTATCCGTTTTTTCCCCTTCACAGCCAAAATATCATTGCCCAATGCATCACAGTAGAAATACTCTCTCCACTGGTCTGCCGTTACTGTACCCACCGCACTTTTGATAGCCTTAACTAATCCCATATCTGCCCTTCCTCCATTTAGAGCCGGTATTCCTTTCCCAGCCTTCTGTTTTTATTAAGTATTATAACCAGTTTGCTGATTGTTGTCCAGTACATCGTTTCCCCCCTGTTATTTTCATGTAACAGTTCATCCTTTCGCCTCCCTGTTACGGAATCCGGCCATTTCGCATCTTGCCTACGGCAAAAGGGCCGGATTCTTTGTCACAT
>BLLT01000301.1 GCA_011958945.1 Lachnospiraceae bacterium
ATAATCCATATCCAGAAGGTCATCCCCGCTCATACGGCGAATGTCCTCGGATAATCACCCTGTTCAGCCATCACGGTTGAAGGGCTGTTAATACCGAAAAATGACTTGATCCCGTCCAGTATACCGGAACCCAGTTCACAAGCCGCATCCCATACTGCGCTGATTCCACCGATCAGGCCGTTCACAATTCCGGCTATAATATCTAGTACGGCCCCGGCGATACCTACCACAATTTCAGGAACCGCTTCAATAATCTGCCATAACAGATCCTTTGCTGCCGTGAATATCTGCGGGATGGCCTGTGCTAAACCTGTAGCAATCGCTGTTATGATCTGCGGAAGGTTTTCAGCAATCGCCACCACAATATCAGGGATCGCTTCAATAATTGCCATCAGCAGCGTGATGGCTGCTTCTAACAGCAGCGGAAGCGCACCCACAAGCCCATTGACAAGCGCCGTTATGATCTGCGGTAAATTATCCACGATTGCCTGAATGATCGTGGGAATAGCGTCAATGATACCCATTAACAGCTGAATAGCTCCGTCAACGATCAGCGGTATGTTCTGCGTGAAAAAGTCAATGATTGTGGTTATCAGGTCAGGCAGCGCTTGCAGTAATTTTTCTATGATAACGGGCAGCGCATCCAGTATTGCCATGAATAGCTGAATTGCTCCGTCAACGATCAGCGGTATGTTTTCAGCAAGAAAATTACATATTGTCGTTATCAGTTCAGGAAGCGCACCGAGTAGCTGATCTATAACTACAGGTAGGGCTTCAAGGATACTCATAAATAAAGTGATTGCACTTTCCAGTAACAAAGGAACGCCATCAACTAAACCTTGAATCAACCCCTGAACCAGCTGCAAACCAGCATCCACTATAGCCGGAATATTTTGAACCAGCGTATTGCAGAAATCAGTCAGCAATGTGACCGCCTGTGTGATCAATGTCGGGATCGTGCTTGCAATCCCTTCTACCAATGCCAGAAGTATATCAACCCCGGCCTGTAAAATATCAGGCATCCAATCGACAATACATTCAATTATGTCCGTGATCGTGGTAGAAATTGCCTGAACCATCTGCGGCGCACCAGCCGCCACACCTTCGGCCAGCTTGCCGATCAGGACTATGGCCGTTGTCCATATCTCACCGACACAGGACATCAGGCCAGTGACAAGTGACGTGATCAGGCTTGCGCCTGATTCCCCGATCCCCGGCGCACTTTTCAGGCCGTCACAAAAGGACATGACCAGACTGACGGCGGCTTCAATGACTGTTGGGGCCGCTTCTGCTATCCGCTGGACTATCTGCGCCAGAACGTTACCGAACGCACCCACAAGGCCCTGAAAGCCACCCTCATTGAACGCATCCTGTAACTGCTGAACCATCCCCTGTGCTTCTTTTACAACGTCCTTTGCCGTGTCCTGCATGGTTTCATACAGGGAAACGCCTAAACCTTCAAGGCCGGATTGCAGAATAGTGATCTGCCCCTGTAAATTGTCCTGCATGATTTCAGCCATTTCAGCGGCGGATCCGTTGCAGTCATTGATTGCGCCGGACAGCTTTTCAAAATCTTTATCTGACGCATTGACGATTGCCAGCAATCCAGACATGGCTTCCTGACCGCCCAGCATAGCGGCATAGCTGGCTTTTTCGTCCTCTGTAAGACCAGAAAAGCCTTCCCGCATATCGCCCACAATTTCAGACAGCGGCTTCATTTTCCCGGAACTGTCCATTATGGACAGGCCCAGCGCATCCATCGCCGCCTGTGATTCCTTTGTGGGCTTTGCAAGCCTTGTCATAATGGAACGCAGGGAAGTACCGGCCTGTGAACCCTTAATACCGGCGTTTGCCATAAGCCCGATGGCCGTGGCTGTATCTTCCGCGGAATAGCCCAGCGAACCGGCCAGCGGCGCAACATATTTGAATGTTTCACCCATAAGGCCCACATTCGTGTTTGCATTGCTGGAAGCTGCCGCCAGTATATCAGCAAAGTGTGTTGAATCAGATGTAGACATACCAAACGCTGTCAGGGCATCCGTTACAATGTCGGAAGTAGTGGCAAGATCTTCACCGGAAGCGGCGGCAGGGTTCATAATACCTTCACGTCCACTGTCATATAGATCAGTTGTCGTTTTCAGTAGTTGTCTGTATGGTTTTTGTGTTACTCTGTAGGTGCTTCGGGTTCTCCGTCAAGATCAAACTTGCCTTTGAACTCCCCTTCTGTGAAAGTCATAGTCACGGTATCGAACTTACCAAAAACCGGATCGCCTACAGCGTGGAGAGTACCGGAAGCGTTGATCTTCTGACCCCCGTCCCCGGTGAAATCGCTGACTTCATTTGACACGATAAACTGACGGGCTGTGTATTCAGCCGCCGTCTTTGACGGTGTACCGATGGGGTTAAAAAGTTCAACCCGTACATAGGTATGCTGTGCAGCTTCCCCGGTATGGTGATCCCGTCCGTCCTTCCACAAAGCATAAAGCGCTTTCTGTGCGGGAACAGCGTCAAATTCATAGGGAAATTCTGTTTCATACCCTATAATGCCAGCGCTGGACGTGGTTTCATTGATATAGGTGGTGTTGTCGCTCTGTGCGCCGGGGCTTTCATCTAACTTCGTAAAGCCGATCCCGCACAGTTCCATCTTTCCGTTTACTTCCAGATAGTCAGCGATCATGTTACGGATCAGCGTACTTCTGCCGCCCGTAAAAAGCTGTAAATCAAAATTTTTCATTTTTCGACGCCTCCTTGAATGAAACAGTATCAATCCCCCAGCTGAGCTGGGGGAACAACAGATGCAAGTGGCGGTGAACGGAGTACAAAAAAATTACCTCCGTTGTATAATAAAAAGTAGGTCTAGCAAACCACTCTAAAAACAACGGAGGTATATCCATATGGACGATAATAGTTTAGCACATAGTCGGTACAATTGAACGTATCATATTGTATTTATTCCAAAATATCGTAGGAAAGTGATGTTTGGAGAGTTAAGGAAAGATGTGGGAGAAATTTTGGGAAAGGTGTGCAGGATGGAGGGAGTAACGATCATAAAAGCGGCCACGCTTCCCGATCATGTGCATATGTATGTATTGATCCCGCCCAAGTTAAGTGTATCAAAGACCATAGGCCTTATTAAAGGCAAGAGTGCGCATATGATATTTGATAGACATCCAGAGTATAGAGAAAAAGGAAATCGTCACTTCTGGGCAAGAGGATATTATTGCGAAACAGTCGGTAATGTAAATGAAGAGACGATAAAGAAATATATTCAGGATCAGTACGAAAGAGATAGAATGGAGCATTAAAAGAGAGCCGCTTTTAAGCGGCCTACCAGTAAAAAAGACTGGTTTGTTAGACCGCCTTTAGGCGGAAACGCAAAGGTTTTGCCCCAGGGGGGCTTTCCCATTCCACCAGCAGAGCTGGTGGTTGGGCCTCTTGGGCGGTGAATAGGCTTCCCGGCTGTTGAAATTGAATTGGTACTGTCTGATACTGGAACCATCGACATAAGTTCGTACAACCGGGGAAGTCATCCCCGTTTCAAGCGCATATTCCACGGGGTCACTTCCCAGCGCATCCACCCGGAAAACTCCGTCTTTCAGAAGGGGACACTGTAAAAAATAATCTGTCAGCCCTTCAATGATTGACTTGACCAAACTTTTACCCCCTTTCCGCAGCCCTCTGAATGTCTGCTTTGTGCGCCGTTTTCATGCGTTCAAACCATTTAGCGCCCCGGCGTGAATCATAAGACCGTGACTGCGCCGTCTGGTAATACTGAAAACGTGCGTATGGTGTCGCATACTGAACATTTCCGCTGCCGATCACGGTTCCGATTGTCCCGGAACGTGTCAGTGTCCCAGTACGGAGGGGGATCAGCGGCGCACAGTACCGCAGCACTTCACTGTCAACAATTTTCTGTTTTCTGCTGAACATGGCACTGCGATTCCGTCCAAACGTACTTGACCAGCATAATTTGACGCTGCCGCCCACGAAATTGATCACCCGGTTCACCGGTGTGACAATGTTGTGTATATCCATTATTTACCCCCGATCCGCCAGTGCCTTGTGTACAGGCTGCCCCCTGACGTGTCATCGGCGTATTCCGTAACACTGATCAGGTCAAGCCCCTGTTCCTTTGCGTATGCAGATATTTCATCCTCACCCAGCAGGGGATTGTCACCGGCATATTCACCCCGGACAACCAGGTCCCCCTTCTGTATTGTCCAGTATTTTGCTGCTTCTTCATTGTCCAGCTTTGCATAGTTCAGATCCCGCATATATTTTCGGTTGTCCTGAACCACGGCGATCAGGGGAACCCTGATTTTATACTGAACATCGTCACTCCACACCCCATTATCGGCTACTTTGGATCCTTTCCCTTCGACATAGGAAACACCCCTGATCACCGTGGGTATATAGATTTTTCTTCGTGTTGCTTTATCTGTCCTGCCATTAAAGACAATCACAGCATCCACATTTGTGATCATGTCTGCACCCCGCTTTCCGTGAAAGCCAGCCAGTAGGAAGCAGCCGGATCCGGATCACCTGATACATACAGCGTTTTACATAGTCATCCGCTGTTTCCCCGTCTTTACGGGCCACAACAAACGACACAGAAAGACCGTCTTTGCTTTCAGACTTGACATTTTCCCGGGTACTTTCTTTGTAGCCAATGAGCTTAAGGTGATCCATCAGCCCATTTACTAATTCTTCAATAGTTACCTCGTGTTGCTCCATATAGGAACCCCCTTTCTGTGATTTGTAAGAGGTATTCTATATGGAATATTATGTTGAGTAAACAGAAAGAAAATCATAGGTTTTATT
>BLLT01000302.1 GCA_011958945.1 Lachnospiraceae bacterium
CTCTTTCAAAAAAAGATGCGGATAAAATTTTTTCAGGTTTATAATGAGGTATCAAAAATATAAGGAGGTACCTCATGAATAATTACAACGTACTTGTCAGGAAAGTCATGGACTTTCTTGATGAAAACAATTACAATTCCTGCACAAGAAGGGGGATCAAAAGCTGTTTTAAACTTCTAAGCAGGTATCTGGAACAGTCCGGATATGAATACACCCCGGAAACAGCAGATGAATGGTTCCGGCTGATTGAGCCGGATACCAGTGTGACCTATGCCGCTTTTTACAAATCGGCATTAACAAAGCTCCGCGATATGTTTGAAACCGGGGACATAAGGGACTGCAATAATGGAAAAACATATGCTTATACCCGTCTCCGGGAAGAGTTTAAAAGCGTCTACGAAGCAGCTTCCGCGCATTTTCAAGAAAGTTTATCTGTTTCCACACTTAAGGGTTATCAGTATTACTGGCGGCATTTCTTCGTTTTTCTTCAGCAGGAAGGATGCGAAGGCATCCCGGATATTTCTTATGACCACCTGGCCAGATTCCACAACAGTATTGCACACAGGACGAAAAATGACAGGAAACATACATTAATTGCGGTATCCATGGTATTGCGCTGGCTTTATGAAAAAGGATGCATCATTTATGGATTTTCGATAATCCTGCACTATATCCCTTATGATCTTGGCTGTTTTTGGAATGACCTCAGCAAAAGCAAACAAGAGATGATTTCCAGCCTGCAGGAATCTGCAGAGGCTGTTCCCCCTGATAAATTATTCGGGTACTGCGGCAGCATCAAAGAGATTTACAAAAAATACGGCTATGACCCATCTGCATCTGACTGCATTACAAGAACAACAGATATGTTGTTTTTGTTTTTAGACATCAACGGCTTTCTTTACAGTCCAGAAATATCCTTCCTCTGGTTTGAATCCGTAGAGAGCCATTTTGATGATACAGTGTCGCTTTACGCTTACCGGAGAGCCCTGTTCCTAATTGCGGAGCAGCACAGGAACGGATATGTGGACATCAAAACCAGATTCAGGAATGCCCCTGCTGCTTTTTCCATGCTTCCCGAATGGTGCATGAAACCAGCAGATGATTTTTTATACAGGAAGCGTAGGGAAGGCCTTAAAGACTCTACCCTGATGTCATATCGTTCGGCTGTCTGCAGATTCTGCACTTATCTCTGCGAATCAGGAATACATTCATTCAACGATGTAACATTTTCCGTCATAAAAACGTTTAACAGGCAGGACGGGCACCGGACCCCTGCCGGGAAAAATGCTTATAATGGCTGTATACGTAAATTCCTTGCATATCTTGGAGAACAGGGGCTTGTTGATAATTCAATGCTTTTTGCCGCGCTTTCATCCACATATGCCCCCAGAGAGACAATCGTGGTCGTCTTGACGGATGATGAGTTGACACAGCTGTATGAACAGATCAACAGGGATGATTCCTCCCTTACCTTGCGGAAAAAGGCAATGCTGCTCCTGGGACTAAAGATGGGGCTGCGGGCCTCTGACATTGTTTCTTTGGAAATAGGCAGCATTGACTGGAAAAACCCATCCATACGTTTTGTCCAGAAAAAAACTGGTGTTGAAGTGAACCTGCCTATGCCTGCGGAGGTCGGGAATGCCCTCTACCAGTATATCACAAAAGAGCGCAGGCAGAGTCCGAATCCGGTCATTTTCCTGAGTGAGGACGCCCCGTTTGAACCGCTTGACAGTACTGCCTGTATAAGGGCGCTGCATTCCGCACTGCCTGAAAGGAGCGTTCCCGGTTCAGGATTCCATGTCACACGTAAAACTTATGCCACGCAGCTTCTCAGAAACGGAGTGGGCGTAGATATGGTCATAAATGCCCTTGGGCAGCGTGGTGATGATGCCGTGGACAGGTATCTGTGCGTGGATGACGAAAGGATGAGGCTTTGTCCGGTTTCATTATTAGAATACGGGATAGGAGGGTGGAGCCATGAAAAATAAGCCGGAATCCTACCAGAGCATACTTGCACCATATATAACAGGCCTGCTGGAAGAAAAAAGGGCAAATGGTTTTTCTTATACCGCAAAAGAAACGACCCTGTGGCAGTTTGACGAATACTGCGTATCGCAGCACCTTGACAGCCTGGAGGTTTCAAAGGATTTCCTTGCCCCATGGATGGAACGGCAGGACAGTGAAAGCCCTTCCTGCCATGAAGACCGTATTTCCTGCGTAAGGCAGCTTATGCTTTACATGGCATCCTGCGGCATCAGTGTGTACATCCCCCACGATTTCTATCACAGCAGGAAGCCTTACCCCCATATATTTGACCAGTGCGAGATAAGGGATTTTTTCAGGGCGCTTGACGGATACCAGCCGAGAAACATATCGTTCGAGGCCAGACTGGTTGGTGAATACCGCATGGCTTTCCGGCTCTACTGCTGCTGTGGGATGAGGAACAGTGAAGTTGTCGGTGCGCCTGCAAAAAATGTGGATCTTGATGCAGGTACATGGACGGTGCTGGACGGAAAGGGAAACAAGGACCGCATTGTCTACCTTCCCGATGACATCCGGCAGAGCTGCAGGGATTATTTTTCCTGGCTCTGCAATGACCTTGGATTTATGCCTGAATGGTTTTTCCCCGCAAAAGACACTAAGAAACATCTCAGAAACGCAACCATAGACAACGTTTTCACAAAGTTCTGGAACATGACGCCCCATGCTGACTGTGCAAACAAACCAACCGTCCATGACTTCCGTTTCACGTTTGTGGTTAACAGGATGAACCTGTGGGCGGAAAAAGGCGTTGACCTCAAGGTGATGATGCCTTATCTGAGCAGATATCTCGGGCATAAAACAACAAAGGAAACTTTTTATTACTATTACCTTGTCAGTGATGCCTACCGCACAGTGGACAATAAAGACTCCATTGCGTGCGACGTGATACCGGAGGTGATGCGCCATGGATAAAAAACAATTCTCCGGACTGTTCTTTTCAAAGACAAAAGATTTCCTCGACATTTTTCTTCCAAAACAGAGCAACCGCAGCAGCGAGACAGTCAGGGCATACCGCATTTCCTTAAACTGTTTTTATGATTATGTCACGGAGACTGCCGGGATTTCTGCCGTTTCATTCCGCTTTTCGGACTGCACGTATGATTTCGTCCTTGGCTATTCACAGTTCCTGCAGGAGCAGAAAAAACTTGCTGCCAGCACGGTAAACCAACGGCTTGCAGCATTGAAAACTTATCTTAAATATGTAACGGACGCTGATTTTTCCATGGTTCAGGTATATCTTGCCGTTAAGAAAGTGCCTCTTTTAAGGACGGAAAAACTGCAGCGCCCCATTATAGAAAAAGACGGTCTTTCCGCATTCCTGGCAGCGCCGCCGGACACCCGGATCGGGAACAGGGACAGGACGCTGCTGGTCATGCTGTTTGATACTGCGGTCAGGATATCAGAGCTTCTGGAAATACGCATCAGGGATATATCGCTGATGGCATCAAATCCCACGATCCTGATCCATGGGAAAGGCAGGAAACAGCGCGTTGTATCACTGAATGAAAAGACGGTCCTCCATCTGCGGGAGTATGTTGCATCATTCCATGGAAAGGTTCCCAACCCGGATGCATACCTGTTTTATACAACGATTCATGGAGAGCGTATGAAGATGTCTGTGAGAAATGCGGAACGGATTGTAAAAAAATATGCAGGAATTGCAAGGGAGACAGTTTCCGAGATGCCGGAAAACTGCTATCCGCACATGCTGAGGCGTTCAAGAGCCTCCGGTTTATACAGGGACGGTGTTCCCATCGAGATGATAGCTGCGATACTTGGTCATTCCAGTTCTGAAACAACAAAAATATATGCCATTCCATCAGTTGAACAAATGAAAGAGGCATTAAAGATCGACCAGGATGAAACTGACAATCCGGAACATCTATGGGAAGGCAAGGAAGACCAGATACGAAAAATGTTTGGGCTATAAAGTATCCCTGTGGATTATTGTTGGTAAAATATTTTGAGGTCCAACAGGAAAACAGTAAAATATAATTTTATCCGCATCTTTTTTTGAAAGAGCCCTTGGTTAAACGGCTTTTCATAAAAGATGCGGATAAAAAAATCCGTCGGATAACAAATCCGGATTCTTTGGACAGGAAAACCCGGAGAGCAGCTTAACAAGCGCAGGCTCCCCGGCTTCTTGGTCATCTCCTAATGCCAAATACTTGCGGATATTGATTGCAAAAAATTTATCCGTTGCTGGCATTTAATTTCTCCTTTGCTTTCTTTTCCCTGAACCTCATAAATTCTCGCAGTTCATCCTCAGTTTCAATGAACTCTACATTTACCGGAGTACGCACAGGACGGTTCTTGGCAGATTCTTCAATCGCATTGATGAACATCTCCACCTGTTCCTTGCCGGAAATGACAAAATTCTTTGTGATACTTGAAGTTGCCATAATAAACACCTCCTTTGTTAGTATGGTTCTTCCGTTTCAATTCATACTTTTCTATCTCTATTTTATTATTTTATATCGGTTAACGCAACAAATCTTTTATGAATTTTTTATAACTTATTTTTTCACTTGCAATCCCGCCAAAACAGAGGTAAGCTACGACACCACGAGGAGGGATTGGATTGGAAAAGGATTCTGCATTGTACCAGTTCATGGACACACGCATGCACAGCGTCATGAACGGTATCGTGAGCAGTGACGGGGAATACCAGGCGATTCTCCGGAAGTCGGACATATACTCCGGCGAACTGGACAGAATGGATTTATCAAAAGAAATCCGGCTGCTGATTGACCGCTACGTCAGCGAGCAGA
>BLLT01000303.1 GCA_011958945.1 Lachnospiraceae bacterium
CAGCAAGTTTATCGGTTTCGCAATTACCTCTTAGATATGCTGTTATTATATCCGCTTTCCATAAAAAATGTAAGGACGGAGTTTGCATAATTTACCGTCCTTATTTGCATCTCGTCTTCGTTTATGTTACACTGGAAAAAATCAAGAAAGTAGTCTGCATTTTAGGAGAAAACTATGATAGAATCGTGTCTGCTGCAGCACCTGAAAGAAATTTCCGAAGAGGAAAAACGTCTTCTCGCCGGAGAAAAAAACGTCCAAAAAAGTTTATATACCAATGAGCCGGATTTTATTGTGGACAGCCGTAAAATGCTCACCTTGGGGAAGCTTATTGATATCCGGCCCCATACTCGTTTTGTCCATTTCCCTCCCCATAAGCATAATTATGTGGAAATGATTTATATGTGCAGCGGCACCACCACCCATATCATCAACGGCTCCTCCACCCTTACTTTGAATACCGGGGAAATCCTTCTGCTAAACCCTAATACCGCCCACGAAATCCTTCCGGCAGGCGTGGAGGATATTGCGGTCAATTTTATTATCCTGCCTGAATTCTTTGACCGGGTGCTTGTGATGCTGGAGGAGGAAAATGTGCTGCGGGATTTTCTCATCGGCACACTGAAGCCGGATAAAAGTGTCACCGAATATTTGCATTTCCAGTCCATCGATATCCTGCCCATCGAAAATCTGGTGGAAAATCTTATCTGGTCGCTGCTAAACAGCCAGCCCAACCGGCGCAATATCAACCAGACTACGATGGGGCTTTTGTTTCTGCACCTTCTTAACCACACGGACCGGATTAATATGTCCGATTCTTCCCAATACGGGCAGCACCTTGTTTTTACTGTCTTAAAGTATATCGAAACCAATTACCGCTCGGCGCAGCTGGAGGAGATTTCACGGCAGCTGCATATGCCGGCTTATTCCGTCAGCAAAATCATAAAAAAATATTCCGGCCATACCTTCAAGCAGCTTTTGCAAATGAAGCGGCTAAACCAGGCCGCTTTCCTGCTTTCCACCACCGCGCTCCCTATCGAGGACATCATTGCCCTGGCCGGATATGACAATACCAGCTATTTCCACCGGATTTTTAAGGAGTACTATCATATGACCCCGCGCACTTACCGCAATTCTTTATAAGAAATATTTCTCCAACCGCCCCCAAATCTCCTCCGCGATTGCTTCCGGCGGCCTATTTCCGTCCACAATAATGATATTTTCCAAATCCTTCTGTTTTTCAAACGCCTCTAAGTATTTCTCCCTCACCTGTATGAGCCTGGATTTCTTTTCGAAAAGTTCCTTATGGAATCTGTTCTTGGCAATCCTTTCCAATGCGGTGTCTGGCTCCACATCGATAAATACGGTGGCCAACGGCCTTACGATATCCCTGCATTGGCTGTTGGCCGAAATCACCCAGTCCATGGGCATATCCACGCCGTGGTAGGCATAGGAAGAAAAATAATATCTATCCGAAATCACCGTAATCCCCTCTTCCAGCATGGGGGCAATCCCGTTCACCTCATTTAACAGATGATCCATCCTGTCCGCCACAAACAGAGCGGCAAGCGCCCGGTTATCCGTCTTTACCCTTCCCGACAGAATCTGATGGATTACTGCGCCGATGGGGGAGTAGGTGGGCTCGAACGTAGTATAGCAGCGGATTTCCCTCTCTTTCAGCCTTTCTGCCAAATATTGAATCTGAGTGCTCTTCCCGCTTCCGTCTATCCCTTCTAGCGCAATGAACTTCCCTTTGCCCATTTGCGCCGTGCCTTCTGCTTCTGCGATTTCTTTTGTTGTTCTTTCTGCCAATACATCTCCTGCTGCTATATTTTTCATCGTCATACTTTCTCCATTTCCCTATTGCTTTTGCGGCCTGATTGTCCGTCACTATCCGTTAAGCGCTGACCGCATTTATCCATTCTTGTACTTCATCCCAACTATCTATCCTACAAAGACCGAATTATACCTGTCGATGCATTTTCCAAGGGTTTCCGAGAAATGCCCGATAGAGCCAAGGGGTGCGCCGGAGCCGCTCAAATCCAATGGCTGGCCGCTCTCCACCTGTTTTATCATCCATTCCAGAGCCTGAATCAATGCATTGTACAGCCCGTCAAAAGGGCTGGAATTGCTGAGGGATTCCTTCACCAATTGGTTATTATCCGCCGTTGCCGCATCATAATCGGCAACTACCTGTACCAGTTCCTCATACAGCTTGCGGATTTCCGTGAGGTCCAGATCTGTAATATTCTCGTCCGTAATCCCCTGCCCATAAATCTCATTAAGTACCTGCTGGCCGATGCTAATCCCGCGGCTGGCATTATAGCGGATCAGTTCCCCATCTGCCTTCATCTGCTCTTCTTCCGCAGCTGCCCTTTCCGCACCCACCGCGGCAATGGCATCCATAAATTCGTACCCCAGCGGGGCGAATTCCTCCGCCGCACCATAAATGATCGTATGGTACTCCTTCGCTTCCGCATATTGGTTATCCGCATATGTATAACTCCCGCTGATATCGGAAAAGGCTGTCATCAACTCCCGTAACGGCTCTTCCATTTCTTTTACCAGTTCATCCATCCCTTCGTAAGCCGGATCCATGTCGGCTAACGCCACGCAGTCATCAATTAAATCCTCATCCAGGCTGTAAATGCTATATCCATAGGTAAGCCCGGAGTCCTGCAGCAGGGCGAATTCTTCCGTATAGTCCACCACCTGATAATAGTTGTTGATGTCTTCAAACACTTCCACGATTTCATTGTTCAAATCCACATAATAATTATACTTAATCAAATCCATTTGCTCCGGCGTAATATCCATTTCCATATCCGCCGTCTCATCCGTTTCCTGCGCATCCGTCTCTTCTTCGGCCGTGTCTGCATCCTCATCCGAGTCATCCGCCGCTTTTCGGATACCTTCTTCTTTCATCGTTCCCGATGTTTCTTTTTCTGCCGTTCTGCTTCCTCCGCTTTCCCCGCAGCCTGTAAGCACCATTGAAAGAGCCAGAACGGCCGCCAGCTTACTCAGCAAAGATTTCTTCATCATTTCCTTATCCTCCTACTCAATATTTGAATTTTGTCACTTCCCCGTCAGTTCCGACAGCGGCCTAAAGCTATATCCCATCCCTTCCCATTTGGTAAGCAGTTCATCCAAGATCTCTCCGTTAGTTTGAGAAGTATTATGCAGCAGCACAACAGCGCCCGGATGCACCCTGGAAGTCAGCTTGCTAAAGGCCTCTTCGTGGCTTGGCTGGTTATCCGCATCCCAGTCCACATAGGCCAGACTCCAGAAAATCGTACAATATCCCAGTTCCTGTGCCTTTTCCAGATTAGCGGTATTGCATTTTCCCTGGGGCGGACGGTAATAGGGAGAAAGTTCCTTGCCTGTAATCTCCTTGAATAAATCGGCCACATCGTCCATCTCTTTCCGGAAATCCTCCATATCGGATATAGTAGGCATATCCAGATGATGGTATGTATGGTTCCCTACCGCATGGCCTTCATTTGCCATACGTTTTACCAAATCCGGCGCCGTTTCCAGGAAATGGCCTACTACAAAAAATGTGGCCTTTGCATCATGCTTTTTCAGCGCATCCAAAATCGGCTCCGTATTGCCGTTTTCATAACCGCAGTCAAAGGTAAGATAAATCACCTTTTCCTCATCGCTCCCCATAAAATAAGCGTCATACCAGGCCAAATCCTCTACGGAAGCATTGCCCACGGGCTGTGTTCCGGGCTCCCCAAAAGAAAGCCCCCAGTCCTCCGATGAAAATTCCAATTCCCATCCCTCCGGCCTGCTTTTCTTTTGCCCTTCCTCTTTTCCTTCATTCTGTTGCTGTTTGCCGGCAAAATCATTATCTTGTTCGGGAAGTTCCTGCAGCCCTTGCTGTTCCGTTTTTGACTGCTGTCCACCCCCGGCCGAATTTCCCTGTTCATTCATTTTTTTCGTTTCTTCCAAATTGTCCTGAGTTCTCAGTTCTCCGGCCCCGGCATCCTTTTCCGCCCCATCCTCGGAGCCCTTACATCCTGCAAGAAGCACCAACATAAACAACAGCATCAGCAATAAAAATATTATAACTGATTTCCTCGTTCTTTTCACTATTTTTCTTACTGTTCTTTTCTTTTTCTGATGTCTCATAGCAATAACCATATCCTTTCCATAATCTATCATTTTTGCGCATACGCCATTTTATAGGAGCACCTTTTGGATAAGCTTCTATAAATTATAAACTATGATTGCATCAGAATTGCATCATATATAGCCTTCTAACCTGGCAAACATCTTCCCATCCAAGCACAGCTATCAGATGCACCTTATTTGCACACATCCACCCAACTCACATAGCCGGAATATTTTTCCAATTCCGGGATGGAAAGTTCGATGGCGCTGTTGGAACTTCCACAGGCCGGAAATACTGTCTCAAACCGTTTCAGCGACACATCCAAATACACATCCACCCCTTCGTTCACCGCAAAGGGGCATACCCCTCCTACCGCATGTCCAATCAAGGTTTCCGCTTCCTCCCAGGAAAGCATCTTTGCTTTCGTATGAAATTGCTCCTTATATTTGTGGTTATCAATCCGGGCATCCCCGGCAGCAACCACCAATATCCCATGGCCGTCCAACATAAAGGAAAGCGATTTCGCGATCCGTTCCGGCTCACAGTGCAGTGCGGCGGCAGCCAGTTCCACCGTAGCGCTGGATACATCGAATTCCAGAATCCTCTCTTCCATTCCACATTCTTTAAAATATGCTTTTACTCTTTCTATTGACATTTTTTACTCCATTTCTGCACGGCTTTTGTATCTTATCCCCTTCTT
>BLLT01000304.1 GCA_011958945.1 Lachnospiraceae bacterium
TCCGTAGGCTCCGTAAAAAAATTGAGGAGGGTCCGGGAAGACCTAGAATGATTGTCACTGTCCGTGGTATGGGATATAAATGGAGCACTATGGATTGAGGTGTGGGATGAAAATATTTGTAAACCGGAAAATCAAACGGCTCTTTAGCGGTATTTTGCTGTGCGTTTTATTTTTTGCATTTATTTCAGTCTTGCTTATGGGGGTTGAAGTCAGAAATGCGGCAGTTTACACAATAGTCTGCTTTTTGCTGATGAGTGCTGCCATTCTGGTAATCTGTTATGGGTATTTCAGGGAACAGCATAAAATCATGGAACACGCCATAATACAGATTACAGAATATATATCTGGCAACAAGGAGGTCACAATTGAATGCAATGATGAAGGTGAATTATACAGGCTGTTTCATGAAGTAAATTCTCTGGTTGCGATCTTGAACGCCCATGCCGAGAATGAAAAAAATGCAAAGAAATTTTTGAAAAATACAATATCTGACATTTCGCATCAGTTAAAGACACCCCTTGCAGCCCTTAACATTTATATGGGGCTGATACAGGACGAGGCAGAGGAACTGCCAACGATTCAGGAGTTTTCCCGGCTTTCCGAGCAGGAACTTGACAGGATAGAAGGGCTGGTGCAGAACCTTTTGAAAATTACAAAGCTGGATGCGGGCATGATTGTGTTGGAAAAATCATTGGAAAATGTGTCGGAGATGGCGGAAAGCGTCAAAAAGCACTTCCTGTTCCGGGCAAGTCAGGAAGGAAAAGAAATCTGCCTGTCGGGCAGTGGGGAAACTGCATTTTTGTGTGATCGCAGCTGGATGATTGAAGCAATCAGCAACCTTGTAAAAAATGCCCTTGACCATACAAAAGAAGGTGACTGCATACGCATGGATTGGTGGGTATCCGCTTCTATTCTCCAGATCACCATAAAGGATAATGGAAGCGGCATCTATCCGGAGGATTTACACCATATTTTTAAGCGGTTTTACCGAAGCCGTTATTCTAAAGACACGCAAGGTATTGGTCTTGGGCTGCCGCTGGCAAAAGCGATTGTAGAAGCCCATAACGGAACGATTGAGGTAGACAGTACTTTAGGCAGGGGAACCTCTTTCATGATGAATTTTTTGATTTGAAAAATCATATTCCAACAAAATTGTAGGGTAATTGTAATATAGGTGTAGGATTTCTCTGCTATATTAAGGAACTGCAAGGAAATGATTTGAGGATTGTCAGTCAGCTTATTGCAGTTCCTTGTTATCAAAAGCAGAAAGAGGTGTTTACACAATGAATTTATTAGAAGTCAGTAATGTCAGTAAGACATACGGAAGCGGCGAAGCAGCCGTAAAGGCATTAAAAAAAGTTTCATTTTCCGTTCCAAAAGGCGAGTATGTGGCGATTGTCGGAGAATCCGGCTCCGGGAAAAGTACGCTCTTGAATATGATAGGAGCACTTGATACGCCCACATCCGGCAAGGTAGTCATCAGCGGAAAGGAGATTTTTTCCATGAATGACCGCAAACTTACCATTTTCAGGCGGAGAAATATTGGTTTTATCTTTCAGGCGTTCAACCTGATCCCAGAACTGACCGTAGAACAGAATATTGTTTTTCCGATGCTGCTTGATTACCAGAAACCGGACAGAAAGTATCTGGAAGAACTGCTTTCGGTGCTAAATTTGAAAGAACGCCGGAATCATTTGCCCAGTCAGCTGTCCGGCGGACAGCAGCAGAGAGTGGCGATTGGACGTGCTTTGTTTACCCGCCCGGCTTTAATCCTTGCGGACGAGCCGACGGGAAATTTAGATTCGCAGAATACCAGCGAAGTGATTGCGCTGTTAAAAGAAGCATCAAAGAAGTATGAGCAGACAATTATTATGATTACACACAGCCGCAGCATTGCACAGACGGCAGACCGTATCCTGCAGGTGTCAGACGGGGAACTTACTGATTTGGGGAGGTGCAGGGAATGAAAAGTTATTTAAGCCTTGTGTCTATTTCGGGAAAGGTGCGGAAACGGCAGAATCGTATGACGATTTTCTGTGTTATTATTTCCGTGCTGCTTGTGACTACGATTTTCAGTGTGGCGGATATGTGGATTCGGGCATCAAGTGAGGGGCTGCAGCAGAAACATGGAAACTGGCATATCCGGTTGGAAAATATCTCTCAGGACACAGCAGAAGAGATCAGTCGGCATCCGGATGTTGCCGCCATCGGCTGGTCGGAAACATTTAACACGGATGGAGACCAGCCTTTCTATATCGGGGAGAAAAAAGCTGCATTATACGGCGTGGACAGTATTTATCTGGCAGAGCTTGTGAATGCCCTGGAAGAAGGCGCTCTGCCGCAGGGTGACAATGACGTTATGCTTAGTTCCAATGCGCGCCTTGCGTTAGATGTAAAGATTGGTGACCATGTGACGGTGAAGACGCCTTCGGGGGATACGGATTTTACGGTATGCGGTTTTGGGTCGGATGACGCGGAATATTATCAGGGGCAGACCTATATGGTTGCTGTATATATGATGCGGGATGCGTATATCTCAATCATGGAGCAGAACCATATTCCGATTAACCCGAGTTGTTATATTCAATTTCAGGATGTGTCAAAGGCATCCGATATCACCTCGGAAATCAGACAGCAGTATAATCTGCCGGAGGGAGATATTTCGGAAAATACAGCGATTATGGGTCTTGCCGGACAAAGCAGCAATGAATCAATGAAGAATATTTACGGAATAGCGGCAGTCTTGTTCGTTATAGTATTATTGGCCGGCGTATTGATGATTTCCGGCAGTATGAACAGCAATGTAGCGCAGCGGACAAAATTTTTTGGAATGATGCGCTGTATTGGCGCAAGCCGCCAGCAGATTATCCGGTATGTACGGCTGGAGGCGTTAAACTGGTGCAAAACGGCTGTCCCTGTTGGGGTGGTCACAGGTACGGCAATTGAATGGGGGATTTGTGCATTCTTACGTTATGGAATTGGCGGTGAATTTGCCACTATGCCCGTATTTGCCTTAAGCCCTGTCGGGTTGATCAGCGGGGCGACGGTTGGCATTGTAACTGTCCTGCTGGCAGCGCAGTCTCCTGCCAAACGTGCATCTAAAGTTCCCCCGATGGCAGCGGTTTCCGGAAATTCGGATACGGTGCTTTCGGTACGACATACAACAAAACGGAAGATCAGAAAGGTTGAAAGGACACTGGGTATCCACCATGCAACAGCATCTAAGAAAAACTGGTTTTTATTGACAGCCAGCTTTTCACTCAGTATTATACTGTTTCTCTGTATTTCCGTAGGGTTGGATTTTGCGTATGAACTGATGCCCTCCGTAAATCGGTCATGGCAGCCGGATATTACCCTTACAGGCTATGCAAATGAGCGTGTACTGGATCAGGATTTAAGCGATGCGATCAGCAGGATTACCGGTGTAGAGCTTGTTTGGGGCAGTTCCTATACAGAGCATGTTCCGGCTGTTTCTTCGCGGCAGGAGATTGACCATGTCAATATAACGTCATACAGCGAATATATGCTGGACTGTGAAGATGAGAGTCTTGTGCAGGGAAATATATCGGAAATCTATGGGAACAGCGGCAAGGTTATGACAGTTTTGGATAAAGATAATCCGATAAAAGTGGGAGACACCATTCAGGTAGCGGGACAGGAGATCGAGGTGGTATGCGGCATATCCAGCGGGCTGTATCCCGGCGAATACAGCATCATCTGCTCACAGGAAACCTTTGCACGGCTGACAGGGGAAGAAAATTACAGTATGATAGGGATACAATTAAGCAGACAGGCTACGGATGAAACGGTAAAACAAATAAACAGTCTTGCGGGAAGCAATGTTATTTTTACGGATGAGCGTCAGCGTAATCAGGAAGATGCCAATTCCTGGCTGGCTGCGAAATTTCTGCTGTATAGTTTTATGGCAATCATTGCGATGATTACACTGTTTAACATAATCAACAGCATTTCTATGAGCGTAACTGCCCGGATAAAGCAGTATGGAGCGATGAGGGCGGTTGGTATGGATGGGGAACAGCTTACCCGGATGATTGCTGCGGAAGCCTTTACTTACGCTGTCTCCGGTCTTATCGTTGGCAGTGGTATCGGAATTGTTCTAAGCCGTTTTTTGTATGTGAAACTGGTTACACGGTATTTTGGAAGCCAGTGGAGCCTGCCGGTCGTTTTGCTTGCTATTATTGTTGTATTCGATACAGTTTCTGCTGCGGCAGCAGTATATGCACCTGCAAAGCGGATTAGAAACATGCCAATTACAGCAACGATCAATGAATTGTAACAGGAATAAATGATAAAAATCTGCTGCACAATGGAAAAGTTGTCGTGCAGCAGAAGAATGTAAAGAAGAGGTGGCTCGGCAAATATATCCAATAACTTTTCTAATGTAAAAGGCGGCATAGGGCGGAGTACTAGGAAGAGAGAGCCTTGCAATTAGTGGGCAGCTTGCTGATTTCGTCTATCCGCAGAAACTCTCAATAGATGTTTATGCTATTTTTTGAAATTCCCGTACTGCATTTATGCCTTTCGTTCCATTTTATATGCCTTTCGTTCCCGGCATCCCAAAATAACAGAAAATCTGCCGATAAATTAAGTGACGGCAGAAACGAAGATCCGAGGTGATGAATCTTGATTATAGCAGCGGTCGATGATGATGAATAGGCAATTGCGAAATTCTAAGCT
>BLLT01000305.1 GCA_011958945.1 Lachnospiraceae bacterium
CACAGAGTTTCTAAAAACTCTTTTGACCCCAACATCAACTACATTAATATATCAAAATATTTATCTTATTTCAAGATTCTCAAAAGCAGTTTTTTTAGAAAAAAAAAAAAAATTTAATAGGCATCTTTACCTGCCGCCCAAACGGAAAACCCATCCTGTTTTACCAAAAAAACAGAAAACACAGAGCCCTCCCCCAGCCGGGAAGCCACCTTCACATACCCGCCCTCCCTGCTCAAAATTTCCCGCACAAGATACAGCCCGATTCCTACCCCTTCTTCCCCGCTCACCACAGGGGAACGGTAAAACCTGGAAAAAATTTTCGCCGTTTCATCTTCTGTCATACCGATGCCTGTATCCTTAATATCAATGCGTACAAACATCTCATATTCCATAACCTCTACCTTTACGCTCCCACCTGCCGGCGTATATTTTAATGCATTGTCCACAATATTGGCCAACGCCTCCAGCGTCCATTTTCTGTCAAAAAAAGCTGTCAGCGGGGGAACTTCCCCCACGGAAAAGGAAACCCCTTTCTGCCTGGCCGCCTCAGCAAAATCCAGCTTAGCTATCAATTCATCCACCCGGCTGCTCTCCGGTGCTACCGATACCGTACCGCTCTCCAGTCGGGAAGTCTTTATCAATGACTGAATCAGGAAATTCAGCTTATTGGTCTGCTCTTCAATCTGTAATACTATATTTTTCGCTTCCTCATCCAGACTCTTATTTTCTCCCAGCAGCTGGGTATACAAAAGCATATTGGCAATGGGCGTCTTCGTCTGGTGGGAAATATCGCTCACCAGCATTTTCATCTTCTCCCTTTCCTCTTCCAGCTGCTGCCTGGAAAGATGGCCCGCCAAAAGGTACTGGTACATTTTCGATTCCAGCCGCGACAGTTTCCCCTCATCAAACTCCGTTTCCTCAAAAGTTCCGTCCTTTGCCGCATCTATCATCCTATCAATCCGCGTCCATACCCGCTGCACCTTACAATAAAAAACCAAAAACACCACCAAAAGCACCACGCCAAC
Organism: Lachnospiraceae bacterium; assembly: GCA_011958945.1. GTDB lineage: Bacteria > Bacillota > Clostridia > Lachnospirales > Lachnospiraceae > Kineothrix. Next base: position 1,026 of record BLLT01000305.1, read on the forward strand.
CAGCCATGGCAGATATTCTCCCTCAAACATATTCATACCCAATCCCATACACGGTCTTTACCGGGATTCCCGGCAGCTTGGCACGCAGCCGGTTCATCGTTACCGACAGCGCATTTTCTTCCACAAATTCCGCCCCGTCCGGCCAGATACGTTCCATCAGCATTTCCCTGGAAAGTGTCCTTCCCTGGTTGGCCACAAGCAGCCGAAGCAGCTTCTGTTCCGTCTTGCTAAGTTCTACCGGCCTACCGTCCACCTTAAACAGCATCCTCTCAAAGTCGAAAAAAAATCTCCCCTGCCCTTCATTCTTTTCCGCGCGCTTGCTTTGCCCGTACTCCTGCTCCTGCCTTCTACGGAAAACCGCATTCACCCTCGCCCGGAGCACCATGAGGGAAAAAGGCTTTGTAATATAATCGTCCGCCCCCATCTCCAAACCGGTCACTATATCGATTTCCATATCATTGGCAGTGAGGAAAATAACCGCCACACCGCTCTTTTCCCTTATTTCCCTACAGTAATCCAACCCGCTCCCGTCAGGCAGGTTGATATCCAGGATTACCAGATCTATGCTCCCGTCCAATAAGCTTCGGGCCTGTGCCAGGCTGAATGCCTGAAGGATTTCTTCCCCCTTTAAGGATAACGCAATGCCGTTATTCAAAGCCCTGTCATCCTCTACGATAAGAATTTTCATTTATAGCCGTCTCCTTCCCGGTACAATGCCACCTACCAGACAAATGCCCCTTCTTTTCATCACGCAGTTACTAAATCATAACTTTCTGCAATCATCCTCTTTACATCCTTTTCCAGCACAGTGCCATCCAAAATAATGGAATTCCAATGCTCTTTGTTCCGATGAAAAGCCTTTTTCCTCCCATCACTTCCACGGCCGCTTCCCGCCTGTCCAGCCTTTCTTCTTCCAATAAATGCGGTCCGTCTCATTAAGCCCTTTTTTCTGCATCAAATGCATGGCAAAAAAGAATACCCTAGTTTTTATTCCCGGCCTTGCCTTCCCGGCATTTCTTTTTATTTTCCCAGCCAGTTTATCCGTATCTTTTTCGATTTTCTTCCGGATACTTCCTTTGACCCCTTTCCATTCTATCGCCTGTACGGCTACGCCATAGCGGTATATTTTCGGAACTCCCCAGAAAAATAAGCTGTCCGCCATATCCTTATTGGTAGATTTCATGCCAGCCCCTGCTGCAGTAGAAATACATACCGCCTGCTTGCGGAACATTTTCTCCTCCGGCCTGTGAACCATCCAACGGTATCCGTAATGGTCCAAAAATGCCTTCATGGAGCCTGTCGCATGATATACATATACCGGGCTGGTCAGGATCAGTATATCCGCTTCATCCATAGCTTTCGTGACCGGCCGCAGCTTTTCATAATGGGGGCATGCGCTTTCGCCTTTCATAAAGCAGCCCGCACATCCTGTACAAAACTCGCCAAAATCCCTGGGCAGGAAAAATTCTTTTACATCCCCTCCCAGCTTTTCCGCCAGCTGCCTCCCCACGTGATAAGTAGAGCCTTTATGATTCTGCCCATTTATCAATACTATTTTCATATATACAGCAATCCCTTCCTTTTTATCCCCGAATTTCTTCCCGAAATATCTCCGTGCAGATGTCCTGCATTGTCAAAAAGCAAATGGCAAAGGTTCGTTTTACGCTAAGACCGCCCCTTTCATCCTCTCCAACGCCTCTTTCAATATTTTCCTTGGGCATGCCACATTCACCCGCTGGAATCCGGTTCCGCTTTCCCCAAACATCGCCCCTCCATCCAGCCATAGCCTGGCTCTTTGCACGATCATCTCTTCCAGTTCTTCCCCGGTCATCCCCAACTGCCTAAAATCCAGCCAAACGAGATAGGTTCCCTCATGTTCTGCCATAGTTACACCAGGAATATTCTTTTCCACATACTCCCTGGTAAATGCAATATTTCCCGCCACATATTCGAGCATAGCCTCGTACCATTCATCCCCGTCTCTATAAGCCGCCTCACAAGCCACCATTCCCATAATATTGGGTTCTTCATACCCTACAATGTCCAGCTGTCTGCGGAATGCCCTTCTCAATTCCGGATTGCTGATAAAAATATTGGACAGCTGCAGCCCCGCCAGATTAAACGTTTTGCTGGGTGCCGTACAAGTCACGGTAAACTCCCCATACTCCTTTTTCAGGCCCGTAAATACATGGTGCTTTCCTTTAAATGCAAAATCCCCATGAATTTCATCGCTTACCACAATCACGTGATGCTTCTGGCAAATATCCCCTATACGCACCAGTTCATCCTCCGTCCATACACGTCCTACCGGATTATGAGGGTTGCAAAGAATAAATAGTTTTATCTTTTCCCGGATGATTTTTTCTTCAAAGTCTTCAAAATCCATAAAGTACTTATTGTTTTCATATACCAGCGTATTGCTGATAGTTCTTCTCCCATTCACCTCTACCACACGCTTGAAAGGATAGTAAACCGGCTGTTGTATCAAAACGCTGTCCCCCGGTTCCGTAAAGGCTTTTACTGCCAAAGACAAAGCGAATACAACCCCTGGGGTTTTCACCAGCCAGTCCGCCTCCACATCCCAGCCGTGATGCCGTTTCATCCATCCTTTTACCGCTTCAAAATATTCTTCCCCTGTATCACTATACCCGAAAACCCCATGCTCTACCTGGCGGGCTATCGCTTCCTGAATATAGGATGATACCCGGAAGTCCATATCCGCCACCCACAAAGGCAATACATCCTCTGGCATTCCCTTTTTTGCAGCCAAATCATATTTCACGGACTTCGTATTCCTCCTGTCTATTATCCTGTCAAAATCAAGGTTCTTCTCTGGCATATTATTTTTCCCCCTATTCCAGTACCGTAAGCACCCTCCCTGCGCCCTTTTTCACGCAGAGCAATTTCCAGACGCTTCCGCGTCTTGAAATTCTCTGGGGGCGCCATCCGGGTACTTACTGTTTTCCAGTTCCGCAAGTATCCTCCCTGTACTTACTGTTTTCCAGTTCCATAAGCGTTTTTATATATATTAACACTTTTTAAGGGATTTCGGTAGTTATAAGTGAAACGAAAAATAGAGAAAAATAATAGAGTGCAGTCCTTTAAATGAAAAGGGTTTACACTCCATTACTCTTTCTATTCGGTTTTTAGCTGTTTTCCTCTTTTGGTTCGTCCTTTTTACGCCTTTTCCACCACCATACCACAAACAGGATCAGGGCGGACACGGCTATACATGCCATGGCGATTTCTGCATAGAAGAGTTTTTCTGCATTTCCCGTTCCTTCTTCTGCTCCTCCCCTTTCTTCGCCCTCCTGGCCCAGTTCCTGCATGGCTAACGGTACTTCTTCGTCCTCCAGGTCTAAAAGTTCCAATGGACCTTCCTGGCCGTCTTCCCCCGGCCCTGCTTCCCCGCCGGCTGCCCCTAAGGGGGTATCCGCACCGCCTGTACCTTCCGCACCTTCCTGGGTGTCGATTTCCGCTGTACCTCCCCCTGCTGTTCCTTCCGGGGCGTCAGTTCCTGCAGGCTCATCCCCTACTCCTTCTCCCCCCGGGGCATCCGGCCCTTCAGTTCCTGTTCCGACTCCGACCCCTGCACCAGGGGCATCCAGGTTTCCGTCCTGCCCGTTCCCTGTTCCCCCGCCGTTCCCGTTCCCCGCGGCAGCCGGGCTG
>BLLT01000306.1 GCA_011958945.1 Lachnospiraceae bacterium
AGTCTATCTTTTTACTGGAAGCAAGGTCACTGGCGGCTTTTGTGTGACAAGAAAAAGATTGTTAGAACCATCAAAGTTAGGACACATTCTTACTGAAAATCCGGCTTTACAGAATTATCAGAGTGCAGAAGGTGAATTTGTCAAATACAAAGGACGGCCATACTGTTGGGTAAATATTTCAGAGAATGGTGTCATTCAGCTTAGTCAGCAGATAATAGACCTTCTCAATATAAAGATTGGAATGGAACTATTGTCTATCCGAAGCAGTGATATAGCTTTTACAATGGGTGCAACCGGTCCTCTGTTGGAAAGAGCCGACAACTATGAGGGAGAAATTCCTCTGTATTAAAAAAAGCAGGTATCACGATACCCGCCCCAAATCCAGTATTCATCAAATAATTAGAGCCATTTTAGAGCCAACACGCATAAAGCAATCCCGGAAACACCCATTTTATCAGCATTTCCGCGATTTAATCCATTACTCGAACTCCCTACAACCATAATATAATTGTTAAATATTTGATTGCTTTTTAAAGATTTTTATAGCTATAATATTCGTATTTTACGCCGTATTTACAGTTTCAAAGCAAACAGGTATCATACGGGTATCACAGATTTTCTCCTTGACTGCTATATCTACATGGTGCTAGCACCATGTAATCATTACACTAACAAGGAAATTTTATCTGTCTTTCTTCAAATTCTCCAATATCGCCATAACGTCCGGCTGTGTTGGAGTGAATTTTATGCCACGTTTCAACATACCCATGACTTTTTTCGCTTTCTGCTCAATCTCTCTAGCAGTATGCTCACTTGTCAACATCAGATGATTTCCGGCAATTGTGTATTCCCTCTCTATGTATTCTTCCGTTATCGGGAACATATCTTGTATTAGAAATGCGCTCTCCCGGCTGTCATCCAATTTAACGATATGGAGAATATCGCAAGGTTTCCCAGCTTTTTCTTTTTTCTCCATAATTTGTTTGTATTTGTCAATGCGGCTGGATAATGGTATCATCCAGTATATTCCGGTACTTGTATCTTCAAAACAGTAATAATGCGGTCTGTTTCCCGCTTTATTTCCCTTGAGATACGGATCGGGCATATCTACAAAGAATTTGTCCTTGATAATATAAAATCCTGTTTTCTTCATCTACCTGTCCTCACTACAGAAAAGTCCTCCGCCTTGCGGCGAAGGACTATACTTTCGACCCAACCATTTATATACCGCATATTGGTCAGCGGTAAACTTTCAACCCGACCATTTATATACCACATATCGGTCAGTGGTAAACTTTCTTTGTACCTACATTCTAGCAAGCACAAAGAGGAAAGTCAATAGTGCTTTCCACTAAAATTCTATGCAAATAACCACTAATTATTCCCATTAAGCCATTTGAACGATATTGATATTCTTTATCAAAATAAGGAAATATTATACTTTTCTAATTCTTCAAGGCATTTTGCGCACAATTTTCCAACAATCCTGTTAGAATACCCCGGCAACGGTTCTATATGCCCCTGATAGTATGATGTATGCCACATTCTAAGAATAGGAACCTTCTTATGGTCTATGATAAAATATCGCTTATCTTTTTCACATTCTGCACCCAAATATTTAGAATGCAACTCCATATCATAAGTTTTTGTACCAAGCCAAACGACCACATCCGGGTTAATAATCTCAATTTCTCTTTTAATAAAATTTTGATAGTACTTACAATATTCTTCAATATGAGCAGCACTTTTCACATCAGACCCGCCGCCTCTTTTATTGAGATCCATAACAGCATAATGAAGCGCAGCATCCGCATCCGACATTTCCATTCTTCCAATGCCTGCGACAATTTTATACAATGCGGAGGTTCGTTCCCTCATTTTGCCAAGCCAATCATCGTAACCCGTCTCACAATATCTCCGATAATCGTCAATATTGTTTGGCTTTGCGTTCGTTTTGGCAGAGTATTCATCATCATTGGCTTCATTTGAAATAAACAACGTTTTCCTTGTTTCTTTGGCAAAAACAGCTTCATCAATAATCCCATCTCTGCGAAAATGGCTTTTTGTAATATTATTTCCGCCTTTAGTTAATTGCCATAAGGAATCCGATTCATTTTCTTGTGCCAATTCCCATTTCAAAAATAACTGTTCTAACTGTTCCGATTTAGAAATCATACCTTTTCCTCTTTCTAAATTCCGATTACTCCCTTTCATTATACCATTGTTTCATCATCGTCATTATCTGCAAGTTGTGGTATCTGTCCACCACCTCCAATAGCAGAATGGACACCTATTCCAGCTCCAATTATCGCTGTAACTCCCAGTACTCCCCACAAAACCTTCGTTCCCAATTCGTCAAGAAATTTTTTATTCTGTAAATCCGCTAAAGCTATTTTATCTGCAACTGTAATCATATCCTCGGTTATGGCTTTTCTGTCTTCTTCTGTGGTACTTTCTATCTCCATCCTTTTTGCTAACGCATCAAGAATTGTTTGATAACCATGAATGACTGAGGCTTGATTTTCCTTATTGTCCTTGAGAATATTATCACATATTTGCATATAGTTGGATATTGCAATCTTTCCAAAATCAGCGAACTTAGGAAATTGGTTGATTATTGCTATTGCTACTTCCTTATCCATATAAGGAATCATTGATGCAAACTGCATTATTTTATCCTTTGACAAATTACGAAAAGAATCTATTTTTAAGGTTCGCTTTACAGCATCTTCAGAAACATACCTTTTCGGCAATTTTTTTGACATATAATTCATCCCCTTATAAATACCTATTGTTTGATTATACCACTTCCATTCCTCATTTACCATAAAAATATAGGACATAGCAACCGCCACGCCCCACATTTCTTATCATTCCAACGTTCTCTCAATCTGCTGTTTCTGCCCTTTCAACTCATTCTGCTTTTCATACAGACTGTTCCGCTCCTTACAAAGCTCTTTCATTCGTTCCAACTGCGCCCGCACTCCCTCCCGGCAATCTGGCTCTATTTTCTTATATTCCCCGGTCAGACTGCGGATTGTATTATTGTTTTCCTTTATCTGCTCCGATAAACATACCCAGTCTATCAGATTTTGCACTTCCTTATCAGTTTCATAAAGGTCTGTTTCCGCCATAATTTTAGCACACAGCCGCACCATGACTTTCTTCTCCATATCCGTCATATCCAATCAATCCCCTTTCCTATCGGCTCATTTCAAAGGCACGTTTCGGGCGTTTCTTTGCCCTCTCCGCCTGTTCTAATGTCTTTGACCGTTCTACTATCGACTGCACCTGTTCTTTGCCTAAATGACGCTCTAAACGCCCTAAATCAGCCGCTTTTTCTTGCAATCGGTCTATAGTGTCGTTCTGCTCCATGACCTTATCTGTCAAGCGGCTAATCTGTATTTGTTGTCCGTTCACTTTGGCGGTCAGCTTCTTGCTTTGCTCTGCAAGCTGTACGCATTTGATAGTCAGATTTTTTACCACCTCTTTCAATTTCTCCACAAGCGGTAAAGCCTTTTTATCCCGATATGCCTTTGCGCTCATCAATGTCCCCGGCTCCGGCAACTGCCATTTCACATCTTCGTCATAGGCGTGTATGTTGCGCTCCATGACTTCCTTTGACTGCACCATTTTGTTAATCTCCTGCTGTAACTTTTTCTGCTGTTTTTCCAACTTTTCATTTTCAGACAGCAGCTTTTCTTTATCCTCTGTCAGTTCTTCCGTCTGCTCTTTCAAAAGAAGATTTGTAGCGGAAAGTTCTGATATTTCCTGCCGGATCGCTTCGCCCTCTTTGCGTATCTGCTCCGTTTCCTGTCCTGCCGCTATCTGCTGATGAAGAATATCGGACAATTCCTCTTTACTGCCGGAGATTGTCTGCTCCAGTTCGGCAACTTCTTTTGCACGTTCCTTTTTCTCAAAATCCAAAACAGATAAATGCTTCTCATGTGTTCCCTTTTTCTCCCACTCAATACCATGTTGCAACATAATCTCCGCAAGCCGTTCCTTTTCTGCCGCCGCCCACTGGTTACGCTCTGTTTCGCTCCTTGTGCCACCCTTAAAGCCGAGTTCTGCCAGTGCCTTTTTTAATGACACCCTTGTTTCAAGCCCTCTCTTACTTCCAGTCGTATAGGGTATAAAATCTATATGCAGATGTGGCGTGGCTTCGTCCATGTGGAGATAAGCAGAGAACACCCTCAATGTGGGATTGCGTCGCTGAAAATCCTGCATATATTCATCAAGTATTTTTGCCGCAAGCTGTCCGTCTTTTGTCTTTGCCCCCATATCATCTTTATTCCCGATTTGTATAATAATCTCATGGAATGGCTTCTCCTGTTTGCCGGAACAGATTTTCTCATAGTAATCATCAATCCGGCGGTCACTTCTGGTCTGCTTCTCGTTGTACCGGGCGAGTGCTTCATCAAATAATTCGTGGTATACGTCTTTGATATTTTCGTTGCAGTATTCTACGTTCAAACAACTCCGTTCCGGGTCAGTGTTCTTTGCGTGGAATTTTCTGCTGTTATGGTTGACAGATCCTTTCCCTGTCATAACGCTGATAGTCCGCTTCAATCAATTTCCCTTTCTCCCTATCGGGTAATGAGCGCCGGATACGGCGCATAGCCTTTGTTACTTTCTGCGAAAGTA
>BLLT01000307.1 GCA_011958945.1 Lachnospiraceae bacterium
TGTCAATTCATGTCCGTCTGATGACGGACTTTCCTATATGGTAAAAAGCGGACAACGAAACCCGCTGTCCGCCTATACCATATTTAAACTTCAATCCTTTACCTGGACAGCTGTATAATGCTCTCCATATCCTTAATCAATTCCTTAGAATAATTTTCTGCTTCCCGATAAATACTTTCGGCTTTTACATAATCATCATTTTTCAAAGCATCCATAACCGCCCCGCCAAACTGGTGGAACTTCTGGTGTTTAGGGCCGAGTTCATCCCAAATGGGCTTCACTCCCGGTATTGAAGGGTTCATAGCATAATAGAAATGCCCAAATCCACATTTCGCGGAATTTAACTGCAGCGGTACGATTGATCGGTTATCTACCATCTTCTTCAAATTAGCCAGCCATGATCTGTGGGCATTAATCGCATTGCTCAAATACTTGGCAAATTCCTGATTCTCCAAATGATAGAAAGCATCTTCTGTCATATCACCCATCTGTTTTACGGCTTCATCCAATGTATGCTCTATCTCCTCTACCGGTTCCACCGCTTTTTTCAACTGCTTGCTTACATCCCGCATCACTACCGTATTATTTTTCAGCTGGTTTTCCATTTCTGCCATAGAACTGCTGATTTCTTCGCTGACTGCCGCAAGGGAACTGATGGATTCATCCACCTTGGATACATGGGATTGGTTTTCATTGTTGATTTCCCACACATTCTCAATTCTCTCCGTCATATCGCCCAAAGCTTCAATGGTACTGGTAGCGCTTCTGGTGCTCTTCTGGGACGCATCCTTGATGCCCTCCACAAAGCTGCCCATATCCCCTGTCAGCTTCTGGGTCTGCTCTGCCAGACCGCGTATTTCATCCGCCACAATAGCAAAGCCTTTCCCCGCTTCCCCGGCTCTGGCCGCCTCAATGGAAGCGTTCAGCGCCAACAGGTTCGTCTGCATGGATATCGCATCTATGCCTGCAATTACCTCGTTCATCTGATTAATCACTTCAAACAGTTCATTCATATCCCTCTGCATTTCCTGGGAAATCTGTATGGTCTGCTTGGACAGTTCTTTAATCGCTGTCAATTCATCCTGCCCCACTTCTATCTTCTTATATACTTCGCTCATCTCTTCCGAAACGCTGATAATCGTGTTTGTCAATTCCTCCTGCTGATTATTCGCCCTGCCGTCAGAGATTGATGAACCGTCCACCGCACCGAAAATAGACTCCGTAGCTGCAGCCACACTGCGGGATATCTCCATAATCTGTTCTGTATGATGCTGCATCGTTAAATCAAGAGAACTGATCAGCATCACTGCTTTGATATTCTTATCCAGCACATCCGTAAACTGTTTTCTCCCGCTGGATAACCTTTTGTACATCCCCCCTAGTTCCGGTGTCTGAGAGTAATCTGCATCCTTCATCTCCGAAACTGCTTTCATAAGTACCGTCTTTTTCTTTCCAAATGCCATATACTCATCCTCATTTTCTCATATTGACCACATATCCCTCTGCCGGACTGCCGGCATGGGAGTCTGCAGCCTTCCTCTATAGTTTTCACCAAATCGCGAAATATGTCAATACTTTTTCTGTTTTTCCTTACCTTAATCCTAAAAATTCTTCATAAATATCACAAACCTGCTTTGCCATGCTTAACTCCGGCATCTCACAGAAGATTCGGATAAGCGGTTCTGTTCCGGAAAATCTCCCAATGACCCAGCCCCCGTTTTTGAAATATACTTTACTGCCGTCCAGATAAGACACTTTCTCAATTTCATAAGGAAGTTCGGGCAGTTTCTGATCTTCCATAAGCAGTTTGTGCATCGCTGTTTTCTTTTCCTGGTTGAATTTATAGTCCCTTTCTTCCATAAAAATGGAACCGCATTCTTCTTCGATTTCCTTGTAAATCCTGGACAGTTTTTTTCCTGTCATGGCAATCATTTCTACCAAAAGCGCCGCCGCATAAATTCCGTCTTTTCCGTTAATATGCCCAAGCACGGTAAGCCCTCCCGAGGATTCCCCTCCGATAATCGCTTTCGTCTCGTTCATTTTTGCCGAAATATGTTTAAATCCTACCGGCACTTCATAACATTTTTGTCCGAATTTTTCCGCTACTTTATCCAGCATATGGGTGGTTGCAATATTCCGGACCACCGGCCCTTTCCATCCCCTGTATTTTACCAGATAATAATAGAGCAATACGAGAATATCATTGGGATGGAGGAAACGCCCCGTATCATCGATAACACCAATTCGATCCGCATCGCCGTCGGTAGCAATTCCAATATCCGCTTTATAGTCAACGACTGCATTCTGCAAAGTCCGAAGCGTTGCCGCATTCGGTGCGGGCAGCTTGCCGCCAAAAAGTGTATCGTGCCTGTCATGAATGACTGTCAGTTCACATCTTGCCGTATGTAAAATAGTGGCCAGTGAAGTTTCGCTCACTCCATACAAAGGGTCCAGTACTACTCTTAACCCTTTCTGCCTGATAGCATCCATATTTACCGCAGATATAATATTGTCCAGATATTCATTCAACGGATATATTTCCTGAATCAGCCCTTCGGCCACCGCTTTTTCATACTCCATTTCCTTAACGGACTTTTCATCCACATTTTTAATGCAGCGTTCAATATCCTCGGTCTGTTTTTCATCCGCATCCCTGCCACCGGCGGTAAACACTTTAATGCCGTTATAAATAGCCGGGTTGTGGCTCGCTGTCACCATCATCCCATAAGGGAGTTCATGCTTCATCACATAAAACATAATAAGCGGAGTCGGTGAAGATTTATTAACCAGATAAGCGGTAATGCCTTCCGCAGCAAATACCTCCCCAGCCCATTGCATCGCTTCTTTTGCCAGGAATCTTCTGTCATAGCCGATTACAATTCCTTTATCCGCCTTTCCCTCCGCTTTCATTTTGTCGCACAGGGCCTTGGACAATAGCTGAATGTTTGCTTTTGTAAATTCATCCCCAATAATTGCTCTCCATCCTCCGGTACCAAATTTAATCATTTGTTTCACCTTCCCTTTCCACACAAATCTTTTTAAGTTCTTTGCCTTACCTTCTTGCCTCACCTCTTCGCCGTCTTCCTCACACCGCTCATATCCACACAGGTGTCCGAGGGCACGTCCTCATCAAAAGTATAATCCTTGCCCGGAAGAACCGCATTTAAAATAATCCCCGTGAGAGCCCCTACCGCAAGCCCGGACAAATTGATTGCAATGCCGCCTATCTGGAATGACACTGCCGCATTATTGCTGAAATTAATTCCAATTGAGAGCACAAGAATCAATGCCGCGATAATTACATTCCTGCTCTTGGAAAAATCCACCTGGTTTTCCACCACATTGCGCACACCCACTGCTGAAATCATACCATAAAGCACTAAAGAAACGCCGCCCAAAGTTGCTGTAGGCATGGCGGAAATCACCGCTGCCACCTTCGGCGAAAACGAAAACAAAATCGCAAACCCTGCCGCAATACGGATTACCCTGGGATCATATACTTTCGTTAAAGAAAGCACGCCCGTGTTCTCCCCATAGGTTGTATTGGCCGGAGCCCCGAACAGGGAAGCCAGGATCGTCGCTACGCCATCCCCGCAAAGCGTTCGGTGCAGCCCGGGATCTTTAATATAATTCCTCCCTACCGTGGAGGAAATGGCGGACATATCACCAATATGCTCCACCATAGTCGCAAGGGCAATCGGCATAATCGTTATCACGGAAGTCACAAGAAAAGAGATATCAGGTTCTTCAAAAACCGCAAATACGGTTCGCTCCCAAACAACCGGAAGCCCAACCCATGCCGCCTCTTTCACCATCGTGAAATCTACATTCCCCGTAATGGCGGCCGCCAGATAGGAGCCCACCACCCCAAGGATAATCGGCACAATTTTTATCATGCCTTTCCCCCATATATTACATATCACCACAATCGCAATGGCCACCAAAGCAATCCACCAGTTTGCTTCGCAGTTATTAATTGCGGATTGGGAAAGATTCAAACCAATGGCTATGATAATCGGCCCGGTCACAATCGGCGGGAAATATTTCATAACTTTCCCTGGGCCAAAGGCTTTAATCAATGCCGCTAAAATCAAATATAACAGCCCTGAACAGGCAACTCCAAAGCAGGCATATGGAAGCAAATCCGTCTCCCCATTAGGGGCAATCGCCCAATATCCTGCAAGGTATGCGAAGGACGAACCCAAAAATGCAGGAACCCTCCCTTTTGCCAGAAAATGAAACAGCAATGTTCCCAGGCCTGCAAACAGAAGCGTTGTGGAAACGCTCAGCCCGGTCAACGCCGGAACAAGCACTGTAGCCCCGAACATTGCGAACATATGCTGAATCCCCAGAATCAGCATCTTAGGCATCCCCAGCTGCCTGGCATCGAAGAGCCCCTTTTCACCAATAGCTGCCGCAGCCGCCTTTTTATCGTTTTTACTCATACTAATAACCATGCCCTTTCCATAGCCTGCATCCCCGATATCGGAACACCGACGTGAATACTGTCCTTTCTATCTTATATAAATAGTGAAACTACGTCAAGGTGATTTTCATTTAAAATGTTTAAATCGTAACAGTTCAGCCTGCAACTGCGCACTTGCT
>BLLT01000308.1 GCA_011958945.1 Lachnospiraceae bacterium
GAGCCCCAGAGAATTTACGGACGCGAGCGGCCGGAAATTGCTCTGCGAGAAGAAAAGGCTCTGGCAGGGGTGATGCGGAACTGGAATAAAAACTGGAATAAAAACTGGAATAAAAACTGGAATAGGAGACTTAGATGCAGGAAAAAATAGGGAAAATTACACTTGACTATAAATATTATCCGGGCGAAGATTTCTATTGTGATGGGGATGTGGAGGACGAACTTCTGGAAATCGTGAAAAATCACGGCCAGGGGGAGCTCTGGAAAATCATAGAAGAACGGGCCAAGTGGCCGGTGCTCTATCATTTATCGCCGCTGCGGGAAAACATTGTGGACTGGATTCCCATGGACAAGGATGCCAAAGTCTTGGAAATCGGCTCCGGCTGCGGGGCGATCACGGGGAAACTGGCCATGAAGGCGGGCAGTGTCACCTGCATTGATTTGTCAAAGAAAAGAAGTTTAATCAACGCCTACCGGCATCAGGACTGCGATAATGTGACGATACATGTGGGGAACTTTCAGGACATTGAGCCGGAACTGCCTGATGACTACGATTATATTTGCTTTATCGGCGTTTTTGAGTATGGACAAAGCTACATCGGCACGGGGAATCCTTATGTGGATTGGCTGCGGATGATGCATGGACATTTAAAAGAAGGCGGCAGGATTGTGATTGCCATCGAAAATAAACTGGGGTTAAAATATTTTGCAGGCTGCATGGAAGACCATCTGGGAACTTATTTTTCCGGTATAGAAGATTATGCCGGAGGTGGGGGTGTGCGGACTTTTGTGAGGAATAGACTGGAGCACATGCTGGAAGAAAGCGGCTTGCAGGAGTATTCCTTTTATTATCCCTATCCGGATTATAAGTTTATGTCATCGATATATTCCGATGAAAGGCTGCCGAAACCGGGGGAACTGTACGATAATTTGAGAAATTTTGACAGAGACAGGATGCTTCTTTTTGATGAGAAGCTGGCTTTTGACGGAATTATGAAGGACGGGCTGTTTCCGGTATTTTCCAATTCCTATGCGGTAGTGATTGGACCGGAAATAGAAGTGAAATACGCGAAATATTCCAATGACAGGGCGGAGGAATATGCCATCCGTACCGAACTGGGGCTGATAGAGGGAAGGCCGGCGATAAGGAAATGGGCCATGTCGGAAGCAGCAAAAGAGCATATCCGGGAGATAGGAAAGGCTTGCGGGGATTTGACGAAGCGATATGAAGGAAGCAAACTGGAAATCAATCAATGCTGTATTTCCGAGGACGGCACCTGGGCAGAATTCGAATACATTCCCGGAGTGACGCTGGAGGAAATCCTGGATTCCTTCCTGGAAAAAGAAGATTGGGATGGCTTTTACGGGTTATTCGATGAATACGTGGAACGGACGGCCTGGGGAGAAGAACTGCCAGTGGCGGATTATGATTTAATATTTGCCAACATATTGGTCGGCCTGCCGGAGGGGGCGGCGATGGAAGACGCGGAGGCTGTGAAGGCATCCCCGTGGACGGTGATTGATTATGAGTGGACTTTTGGAAAGGCCATGAGCGCCAAAGAGATTGCTTACCGTGCCCTTTATTGTTATGTATTGGAGAATGAAAAGCGCAAAAAGCTGGATTTGCAGCAGATGGCCCGGAGGCTGGGGATGACGGAGAAGGAGGCACAGGACTGCATCAGCTGCGAGGTGGATTTCCAGAAATTTGTTACCGGCAGCCATAAGGCTTTGGGAGAAGTAAGGGAGGCCATAGGCAACAGAGTGATGAAGCCAGAAAAATGGCTGTACAAATTCGATGGCTCCGCGAAAGAGGAGCAGGTCCAGGTCTATATGGACAGAGGGCAGGGGTATAGCGAAGAGGATTCTTTTTTTGTAAAAGATGCTTATGTGGGGGAGAACAGGATTCGGTTATCTTTGGAAGTGGATAAAGCCGTAAAAACGTTGCGCATTGACCCGGCCATGGACTATTGCGTTGTAAAAATAGAAAAACTAATGTTTAACGGTATTGCAGTGGAAGAGAGCAGGAAGAATGTGGTGGTTAACGGCAAACGGCTGGGGAATGGGAGTTATGTATTTGCCACAAAAGACCCTAACATTAATTTGAAGATGGATAAGTTAGAGATGGGCAGCCAGAACCGGCTGGAAATGGAACTGGAGATTATCCGCCTTACGGAAGGCATTGCAGCGGATATGGCCGGAGCGGTAAAAAAATGGTTTTAAGGCGGTATGAGCATTGAATGGAATAGGGTATGCAAAGTCCTGCTTCAGGCAAGGGCTGAAACAAGGGATAAAACAAGTACTGAAAGAGATGCTGGCGGACAGGCAGCGAAAGAAATACAGGCGGATATTGGAAAAAAAGACGGTGACCTATGATGCCTGGATTAGACAAATGGAAAAAGAAAGGGCAAATGCACGGGAAGAGGAGCGGCGGCCGGATACTTCGGTGAAAGAAATACCTTATGAGGCATGCCGTGATTATTGCCTGGGGAAAGCGCTGCGGGGGGAAAAGTCAGAGGTGCTCGTTTTTACGGATTCCCAGGGGATAATCAGCGAAAGCGCCAGAGAGGAAATCGGCGAGTATTTTTCCGCCCACAGCGGGATAAAGATGTTGTATGGGGATGAGGATGTGATGAGCCCGGAGGGGATACGCTATACCCCCTGGTTCAAGCCGGACTGGTCGCCGGATACTTTTTTGTCCTTTTTTTATTTCGGAAGTATCTTTGCGGTGAGGACGCAGCTTCTGCAGGAACTTACTGTGGAGGAAATGAGGCGGGCATTTGGGGAAGAAGGCAGGAGAGGAAATGAGGAGGGCAAAGGAATATACCGTCTGTGTTATCTTCTGGCTATAAAATGCGGGGGATTTGAGAAGCGGGCTGCGGATGGAGACCGGAATTTCCCCATAGGACATTTGGATGAGGTATTGTTTCATGGGAAGGTCAACAGGGAAATGATGCTGGAACGGATGCAAGGGGAACTGCTGGGGGATTTAGCCGGGCCGGAAGTGGAAAAGAGGCCGGAACAGCGACAGGGATTGGTGTCAAAGCAGATTCTGACATGTGAGGAAGAGAAAGAAGAGGCGGATGTTTACGTTGCCAGAGTTGACAGCAATGAAAGAAGATGCCCGGACAAAAAGGAAATTTCAATCATCATACCATCGAAAGACCATCCGGAACTTCTAAAGCGGTGCATTTTAAGCCTGGCGGCAGAAGCGGGGCTGGAGTATGATAAGGAATATGAGAAAAAATACGAAAAAGAATGCGAAAAGAAGCATGAAAAGGAATGCGAGGGGGAATTCCGGAAGAAATATGAAATGATCATCGTAGATAACGGAAGCCGGCAGGAAACGAAGGAGGAACTGGAACGGTGGCTGGAAGAGCGAGATATTCCGGCAAAGTATCTCTACCAGCCTATGCCTTTTCATTTTTCCAGAATGTGCAATATGGGCGCAGAAGCGGCCGAAGGGGAAGTGCTTCTGTTTTTCAATGACGATGTGGAAATACCTGAAAAAAGCAAAGAGGCAAAGGCGGAACATCCCAACTTGCTGCAGCGTTTATTCCATATGGCGGTAAGGCCTTATGTGGGGGCTGTGGGGGTCAAACTGTATTATCCGGATTCTATCCGTATCCAGCATGCAGGAATCGTGAATCTAAGGCTAGGCCCGGTGCATAAACTGCAGTTTAAAGAGGATAATACCAGCTATTACTATGGCTGGAACAGGAAACAGCGGAACGTGATAGCGGTGACCGGCGCATGCCTTGGGGTGGAAAAGAAAAAATTTATAGAGGCAGGGGGGTTCCCCGAAGAACTGCCGGTAGCATTTAATGATGTGGATTTCTGTTTTTCCCTTTTTGAGAAAGGTTATTATAATGTGGTGCTGCAGGACGTTCCTTTATACCACCACGAATCCTTAAGCAGAGGGAATGACGATGACAGGAAAAAGCTGGAACGGCTGCTTCATGAGAAGGACAAACTGTATGAGCGGCATCCTGCCCTTGCCGGAAAAGACCCTTTTTATCATAAGTATCTGGCTTCGGACATATTGAGCACCGGTTTTGAACTGAAGGCAGAGTATGGACCGGAGTATAAGCAGATATACAGAAGGCCCCAGGAAGGGGGTAATCTCCTCGCCGGGGCCAGGGAAGATGCCTGTGTGATGATAAGCATCGAATATGCCGGGCCGGCTGCGGTTATTGGCGGAAAAGAAAGCAAAGCGGCGGACTATCTGATTCAGGGATATTCTTTTGTGACAGGATCGGATAATGCCATATATGAAAAAGAAATCATTTTAGCGCCGGAGCAGGATACGTTCGGAATTCATACAGGGCAAGGCTGCGTGGCGGGCTTATTATCCATAATTCCCGAACCCATGATACGGCGGGATGTGGAAGAAAACCTTCCCGACCAGACCAACGTAGGCCTGACAGGATTCAGTGTCATCATAGACGGCAGCAAATGGCAGGGCGGCTGCTACCGGATAGGGGTACTGGTAAAGGACAAAACTTCCGGCCAGAAATTATATTCATGGACAAACCGATATTTGAAAATGTAAGTACTAGTACTGCATTGCGGAAATAACGGTGA
>BLLT01000309.1 GCA_011958945.1 Lachnospiraceae bacterium
GCTCACGCAATCCTAAAACACCTCGAATCCGCTCATTTTTCTACGAAAAATGGCTACTTTTCGGTGCCTGTGAACAGTAACCGAACTGCTGCAAATGAAAATGGAGTTTCTTAGAGTTCCTTGCCATTTGGCAGGGCACATGCTAGAATAATAAACAGGATATGAAACGTGCAGGAAATAAGGAAAAGGAGTATAGCTAAAGAATGAATGAAATACGGTTAGGAACAATTGGATCAGGCGTTATTGTACATACGATATTGAAGAATGTTGCAGCTGCGGAGGGAATCCGCCTTGCGGCAGTGTATTCCAGGAGCGAAGAGAAAGGGAAGGCGCTGGCGGAAGAGTTTGGCGGGGGGAAAGTATATACGGATATGGATGCTTTTCTTTGTGATGAAGAAATAAATGTAGTCTATATCGCAACGCCGAATCTGCTGCATTATGAGCAGGCAAAGAGGGCATTGATGGCGGGGAAGCATGTGATTTGTGAGAAGCCGTTTTGCACGAAGGCCGTTCATGCCAGGGAATTGGTGGAAATTGCGAAAGAAAAGCATCTTTTTCTGGTGGATGCAGTGCCTACGGCGTTTCTGCCAAACCTGAAGATCATAAAAAGGGAACTGCAAAAAATCGGCAGGGTGAAGCTGGTGATGGGTAATTTCAGCCAGTATTCCAGCCGTTATGACTTAGTATTAAAAGGGGAAGTGCCTAATATTTTCAACCCGGAATACGCGGGGGGATGTTTGATGGATATTAACTTTTATAATGTATACTTGAATGTGGCTTTGTTCGGGAAGCCCCTAAACAGCATATACTTTCCCAATCTTTATGGGAATCTGGCGGACACTTCCGGTATTTTGATGATGCAGTATGACGGCTTTGTCAGCGAGGCGGCAGGGGCGAAGGATACATGGGGGGTGAATTTCTTCCAGATTGAAGGGGAGAAGGGCTATATTTATATAAAGGATGGGAGCGGTGCGCTTGGGGAAGTGAAGGTAGTGACGAAGGAGTCCGAGGAGGTGTTTAACGGGCAGGACAATCCGGACAGATGGTCTTATGAAGTGGATGCGGTGACGAAACTCCTTTTGGAGGAAGACTATGATACGGTTTATCAGGGGCTGGATACGATGCTGGATGTGGTGGAGGTTTTGGAAGCTTCCCGGAAGAAAGCCGGTATCTTTTTTCCGGGGGATTAATTCGTAACAGGGAAACTGAAAGGCTCAACTGCTACAAGAAATTCTTCGATTGAGAGATTTCCTGCCTTGACAAATCGACCATAGGATGTTAATTTATATTTAATTATATGATATAGTATGTAACTGGTAAGCAGGCATTAACTATGCATAATCAAAGGGATGTTTATGCATGTTGATGCCTTTTTGATGCACGGAGAAGCTAAAGGAAATCAAAAAGAGTATTTCATATCAAAAAAGGAAAACATAAGCATAAGCATTCAAAAAAATCAGGAGGGAAAATTCATGAAAGACAAGATTTTTGGTGTGCTGCAACGTGTGGGAAGATCCTTTATGCTGCCGATTGCGATTCTGCCGGTAGCGGGGCTGCTGTTGGGGGTAGGCGGTTCCTTTACGAATGAAACAATGTTGGAAACTTATGGTCTTATGGGTATCATGGGGCCGGGAACGGTGCTTAATGCTATTTTGCGGGTTATGAGTGCCGCAGGGGATATTGTATTTGCCAACCTCCCTATCATTTTTGCCATGGGAGTCGCCATTGGTATGGCGAAAAAGGAAAAAGAAGTGGCAGCGTTGTCGGCGGCGATTGCTTTTTTCATCATGCATGCTTCCATAGGAGCGATGATTGTGAATCATGGAGGAACGGAAGCAATGCTGGAAGGTGCAACTACCTCGGTGGTTGGGATTACATCGCTGCAGATGGGGGTATTCGGCGGTATTATCGTAGGGCTTGGCGTGTCCATGCTGCATAACCGATTCTATAAGATTGAACTGCCCCAGGTGCTTTCGTTTTTTGGCGGAACAAGATTTGTGCCGATCGTCAGCGGGCTGGCATATACGGTAGTGGGAATTTTGATGTTTTTTATCTGGCCGGTGATTCAGCAGGGAATCTATGCCGTAGGCAGTGTGGTACTGCAGTCCGGGTATGCGGGCACGTGGATTTATGGTTTGATGGAACGGGCATTGATTCCGTTTGGCCTGCATCATGTATTCTATCTCCCATTTTGGCAGACTGCTTTGGGCGGTACGATGGAAGTAGGCGGACGTATGGTAGAAGGGGCACAGAATATCTTTTTTGCACAGCTGGCAGATCCTTCCGTGGAACATTTTGCGGTATCTGCCACCAGATTCATGACGGGGAAATTCCCTCTGATGATTTTCGGCCTTCCGGGAGCGGCATTGGCTATGTATAAGGTGGCAAAGCCGGAGAAAAAAGAGGCTGTGGCAGGGCTGTTGCTTTCGGCGGCATTGACTTCTATGCTGACCGGTATTACAGAGCCGCTGGAATTTACCTTTTTGTTTGTGGCACCGGTTTTGTACGGGATTCACTGTGTGTTTGCAGGCCTTGCTTACATGCTGATGCATGTGTTTGGCGTGGGTGTGGGCATGACATTCTCCGGAGGGATGATCGACCTTTTCCTCTTTGGCATTTTGCAGGGAAATGGAAAAACGAGTTGGATATGGATTGTAGTAGTGGGAGTTGTTTATTTTGTAGTATATTATTTCCTGTTTTCTTTCCTCATCGCAAAGATGGATTTGAAGACTCCCGGACGGGATGACAGCGAGGAAGTAAAGCTATACCGAAGAAGCGATGTGGATGCAAGGAAAAAGGGCACAGCCGGAGCAGAGCAAGGGGCAGAGTCCGAGGAGGATGCCCTGTCAGCTTCGATATGCAGAGGGCTGGGAGGAAAGAAAAATATTTCCGATGTGGACTGCTGTGCCACAAGATTACGTTGTACCGTGCATAAATCGGAACTGGTGGATGATGCTTTGTTAAAAGCCACCGGGGCATCCGGCGTAGTGCATAAAGGGAATGGTGTACAGGTGATTTACGGCCCCAGGGTGACGGTGATAAAATCCAATCTGGAGGACTATTTGGAGACGGCGCCGGAAGAGGAATATATCCCGGAGAATAAGAAGGGAGAGGAGTCGGCGTCATTGCCCGAAGAAAAAGAGATGGGCAAAATTGTAAAAACAGAAATTGTATACAGCCCTGTAAACGGAACTGCGGCCGATATTTCCGAAGCGCCGGATGAAGCATTCGCAGGCCGTATGATGGGCGATGGGGCTATGGTAATACCGGAAGACGGAGAAGTGCGGGCGCCGGCGGACGGGGAGGTCAGCTTTGTGTTCGACACCAAACATGCGATTGGTTTTGAAACAGCGGATGGAACAGCATTGCTGCTTCATATGGGAATAGATACCGTAAATCTGGGTGGCAAAGGTTTCGAAGTACTGGTCAAAGACGGGGATAGGGTAAAAAAGGGCGATATATTGATGAAGCTGGATTTGGAATTTTTGCGCAGTAATGCACCATCGCTGGCATCGCCGGTATTATGTACGGAACTGGCCGATAATCAGAATGTGCGTTTGCTGACAAGCGGTAAAATTAAGGCGGGAGAAGCTTTGATTTCGGTAGATACTTACGAAAAATAAGCTATGGATAAAAGGACAGAATACATCTGTGGGGGAAAAGTGTAATGTTCAGAGTGAAGAAAGTGCTTAACCATAATACGCTGATAGGCATTGGGATGGATGATAACCGGGAATATCTTCTGATTGGGAAAGGGATTGGGTTCGGAAGGAAGATAAGTGAAAGAATAGAAGTTCCTGAGAATGGTACTGTATACTCCCTGTATGAGCAGACCCAGCGGGGAGTTGCGGCAGAACTGGTAAAAGGGATAGACCCGGTTTTTCTGGAAATCGCTGAGCAGATATTGAAGGAGAGCGAAAAGGTTTTTGGCAGAATTGACTGGGCAATCCTTTTCCCCATGGCAGATCATATTGCATTTGCTGTAAAAAGAATACAGAATAACGAGCAGATAAGCAATCCTCTGACAGGGGACATTCAGGCTCTGTTCCATATGGAATATAAAGTGGCGCAAAGCATCCGCCCTATTTTGAAGGAAAGGGCGGAGGTGGAAATCGATGAACATGAAATCGGCTATATTGCATTACATATTCATTCTGCTATTGAAGACGAGAATGTGGCTTTATCCATGCAGATAGCCAGGACAGTAAGGGAATGTATACAGCTTGTGGAAAATGAGACGGGAATGACAATTGATGTAGCCTCGCTTTCCTATAACAGGCTGATGAATCATGTTCGTTATATGGTGGCGAGGGCGGTAAAAGGGGAAAAACTAAAGCTGAATATGAATGACTATATGTCGGAAAGGTTTCCGGATGCTTTCCGTATGGCAGGCATTGTATGCGGTCATTTGGAAAAATATTTCAAAAAACCGATGGACGAGGTGGAAATTGGTTATTTGGCTATGCATATACAAAGGGTTTCAGGAGAAGATTAGAAGGGATAAAAGGGTTGGCCGCTGGGCCGGCCCTTTTTATGCGCAGGGGCGCACAGATGAAATTGTTGCTTACTCTACGT
>BLLT01000310.1 GCA_011958945.1 Lachnospiraceae bacterium
TTGTGCTTAAAGGATAAAACTTTTCTTCTGTGAGGTATTCAAGGGATATTTCTTTTTGCCGCCGCCTGCTCCTGTCACGCCATGCGTTGATAGCCGCAAAGCGTATGACGGTCTTGCAATAGCCATTAAAAGTATACATGATGTGTTCTCTGTATGCTTCTGTATAAGGCATAGATGATTCCCCCTTTCTCCCACATGGGGCGGTGCATGGTTTATGGATACATTTTTATAATTTAGAGGGGCGGCAACACTTTTTGTTATCGTCCCTCTAAATAGCGATAATAATACTTGATGCTGTTATCAATAGCAGAATAAAACAATATTCATATTTCTGTTGACTTTCCCCTATTAGAATTTTGTTTTTAGCATTCTTTGATGGGTTAAACCAGATAGGGATAAAAATAGATATGTATCGGCAGGAGCATAGATTTTCTCCTGCCACGCCTTATATTTAGGCGGTTTGACGTGTAGTGCGCTGCATATATTCCCGTTCCATTTCCCGCATTTCCTCGTCCGTGGGGATGTCCACAATCCCGACATAGGAATAGTAGATGTCGATTTTCTGTGTCCGTTTCCCATCCTTTTTCTCACGCTCATGGACTACGATTTTATCCACAAATGCGTTTAGGACTTCGGGCGTTAGTTCGTCAATGCGGGTGTATTTCCTGGTGACGGCTATCAGCCTGGCGACATTGGTCGCTTCCGTGTCGGCTTCGCTGACCTCGGCTGTCAAGTCTTCGATTTCCTGCTTCAGCTGTTCCTGCTCGGCTTCATATCCGTCCGACAGCTTGTAAAAGCGTTCGTCATTCAGCTTTCCGTTGACATTATCCTCGTAGATTTTGCGGAACAGGCGGTCAAGCTCCTTTATCCGCTTTTCGTCCTTTTCTATCTGTTTCTGCTTTGCGGACAACTCGTATCTGCGTTCTGCAAGGGTGGCGTCAATCTGCCGTCGGATAAACACACGCTCAAACTGCTGTAAATAGGAGAGGAACTGCTGAAGCTGTTTCAGAACCAACTGTTTTAATGCGTCCTCTCGGATATAGTGCTGCGTACATTCCTTTGCCCTGCTCGTCCGTTTATACATGGAACAGCGGAAATGCGTATATCCGTTTGCTGTGGCTAGGCTGAGTTTCGCCCCGCAGTCGGCACAATAGAGCAGTCCAGAAAAGATACTTGTCAATCCGCTTTTGGTCGGTCTGCGTTTGTTCGCCCGTATCATCTGAACTTTTTCCCACATATCCCTGTCAATGATGGGCGTATGGGCGTCCTCGATATACGTCCGCCTGTCCTTTGCAGTGGGGATGCGTTTCCTGCTCTTAAAGCCTAAACGGGTGGATTTAAAGCTCTCCGTCACGCCGATATACGCCACATTTTCCAGAATGGACGCAATCACGGACGTCTCCCAGTTATAGGGATGTCCCGATTTTTTTGCAACGCCGATTCCCTTTGATACTTTGTAGGCTGACGGGGTAAGCACTTTATCTTCCCAGAGGGCTGTGGCAATGGCTGACACGCCTTTTCCCTGCATACAGAGTGAGAATATCCTGCGGACGACTGCTGCCGCTTCCTCATCCACAAGCCAGCGTGTTTTATCGTCTGGATTCCGCAAATACCCGTAGGGCGGCGCGCCCAAATGCTCGCCTGCAAGCCCTTTCGCTTTCTTGACTTCCTTTACCTTTTTGCTTGTGCTTTTGGGATACCATTCGTTGAAAAGGTTGGTAAAGGCGGCAAATTCGTTGCTTTCAAGGCTGCCCGTGTCCACGTTGTCCATGATGGCGATGAACCTCACGCCCGCTTCGGGGTAGATGATTTCGGAGTAAGAACCGACCTCGATATAGTTCCTGCCGAAGCGTGATAAGTCTTTAACAATGACCGTTTTTACAAGCCCTTTTTCAATGTCCGACGACATTTCCTTAAAGCTTGGGCGGTCAAAATTCGTACCCGTATAGCCGTCGTCCACATAGAATTTCGGGTTAGGGAAGCCGTGTTCTTTGGCATATTTCATCAGATATTCTTTCTGGTTTACAATGCTGTTGCTTTCGCCTTCCCGTCCGTCATCTTGGCTTAATCTACAATACAATGCCGTAAATTCTTCCTGCTGTCTTTTCATAAAGCTCTCCTTTCCGACAGCAGACACGGTATTGTGAAGTGTAGGTACAGTGTACCACATCTGCCCTTAAACTTCAACACTTTAAAGCGGTAATTCTTCCGCTGCCTGTTATTCCCCGTCATCATCACCCCAATTCTCATTATCATAAAATCCATATTTCTGTGCGCCACGCCGAAAAATATCCGTAAGCATTACAAGCAAATCCCGCCCGTCTTTTCGGAAATGGGCGTTGACGGTGTATTCCGTGCCGCCGATTTTCTCGGTAAGGCTCATCGGCTCTGGGATGCGGACAAGGGGCGTGACGTTCTGGACAGGCGGCAGAGGGGGATATATTTTGTCTGGGTTTACCATAGGGGCGTCCTTGTATTCCTCCATAATCGCCTGTATTTCTTCCTCTGACAGTCTGCTCATCGCAATGGTTCCTCCCTCCTGCGGTCTGTTTTAACTGGCTGTTTCTGTCGGTTTGACCGCTGATTTTCAATCGTATCATGGATTTGGTCTAGACAGTTGTCGATATGAGCAGAGCGTTTCTCAATCCCGTCTGCATATTTCAACCGTTTTCTAAGCTCCGTTATCCGCTCCGTCACGCCCTGTTTTTCGGCTCGGAGTGTTTCTTTTTCGGCTGGTGTGGCACGGCGTACCTTATTCCGCAAGTGCTGGCGGTAGTCGATAAGTTTATTCATTTCACTCTGGTTTTTCTCCCTGTCGGCGTGTAAGTCGGAGAGGGTGGAGATGCCCTGCTTTGACATATACCTTACCTGTGCGGTGATTTCATCTAACTTCCGCAATTCTTCTTTCATCAGCGGGCTTGTCGGCTTGTAGTCCGTGCCTTTGGGAAATATCCCCAACTGATAGCACCAGTAGTAATACAACGCTAAGATTCCCGTGGTTTTCTGATGCGGTTTCCATGCGTTTTTATACTGCTCTGGCATATGCGGGGAGTAGGAAATCCTTGCTTTATAGTTTCCATATCGTGAAATCCCGCCTAAACATGACCGTATGAAATCGGGTGTCAAGCGTTCGTCAAGGGTGTCTAACCTCGTGAAATGCTTGTACTGCGGCAGCTTCATTTTCCAATGTCTGCCCGAAAAATCAACCTCATAGCCTTTGTCGGTAAGGTATTTCATCATGTGCTGTAAATCCCTGCTCCCATTGATTGCCTCCCTTAAATCCTCCCGATAGACGTTGTACCGTGTCGGCTTTCCGCTTTTTTCGTCCAGATAAAGCGGTCTTGACGGGGCTTTCTTGGAGTTTTCAATCACCGATAAACCGTATTCTCGGCATAAGCGGTCGGACACCTCCCTCAACCTTTTCTGCTCGGATTTTGAGTAATTGTATTTGCACCCATCCAGATAAGAAACGGAGTTGAAACAAAAATGGTTGTGGAGATGTCCTTTGTCAAGGTGGGTAGCAACGATTATCTGGTATTTGTCGCCCCACATATCCCTTGCCAGTTTCAACCCGATTTCATGGCACTGTTCGGACGTTACCTCGTCTGGTTTGAAGCTCTGGTAGCCGTGCCATGTGATATATCCGCCTGTCTTTTGGTACTGTTTCTTTGTCAAAATCATCTGATGTAATGCTGTTTCTTTCAGACAATTGACAGCGGAAACATACTCGCCCTCATTTGTTTTTGACGGATTTTTCACATAGGAGAACACGTCGAAAAAGTCCTGCATTTCTTGATTCGGCACGGTCTTTTCTGGGTTTTCTATATAGTCAATCACGTCTTTTATGCTCCCTTTGACATGCCATAGGCTCGTTACCGCCATATCAGAATCGCCCCCTGTCCCATCAATTCCTCTACGCTAAACTGTTGTGGGAGAGTTGTTTTCTGTTGCAGTTCTAAGATAAAATCCTCAATCTCTCTACAAATTTCAGCGGCGGTTGGATAGTAAGGGACACACTTTTTGAAAGCGTCATGCACTTCGTAGAGCTTGTTTAACAGCTCCCAAAACTCGGTTTTAGGCTGTGGCTGCGGGGCGTTTCCCTTGCATAACTGGCGCATAAATTCGGCTGCGGACAGACCACAAGCGGTGGCGCACTGCTTTAATTTTTGGTGTTCTTCCTCGTTCAGTCGGACGGTAATCGGAACATTCCGCACGTCCTTTTCTGATTTTTCTTTGCTCATTTTCCTTAATCCTCCAGTCTTAAATTCCTTTCTTCGGGGTAAACAGGGGCTGTCCCCTGGGTGAAGTCCACACGCCTTTAGGCTGTGGATTGGATTGTGGCTGACACAATCCGATGCTCGCTATCTCTGTGGACAACGCCGCAGAGCATTTTTCTGTGCAGCGGCATTCTTAATGCCTGTCTTACCCTCCGAAAAGAAAACCCTATGTCCCTGCACCTCCGTTCTGGATTTGATTTTTCTTGACTTTTGGATAAATGAAAAAGCCGCTACACTGCACCACGAACGACAGGAGTATTTTCTCCTGCTCGGATTCGCAATGCTATGT
>BLLT01000311.1 GCA_011958945.1 Lachnospiraceae bacterium
GAGTCACAGCAAAGCTGTGACATGGAGGTAGTGGGAAAATAATGGCGGATAAATGGTTAAGGAAGTTGAAAATTGGGAATGTGACTTTGGAGAATAATGTGATATTGGCTCCTATGGCAGGTGTATCAGACCTGCCATTTCGCCTTTTATGCAGTGAGCAGGGGGCGGGGTTGGCGGGGATGGAGATGATAAGCGCCAAGGCGATTTTGTATAACAGTAAAAACACATCGGCATTGATGGAAATCCATCCGGAGGAAGGGCCGGTCTCCCTGCAGCTTTTTGGGGCGGACGGAGAGATTATAAGCGAGATGGCCAAGAGGATTGAAGAGCGGCCTTTTGCTATTTTGGATATCAATATGGGCTGCCCGGTGCCAAAGGTGGTGAATAATGGAGAAGGTTCGGCATTAATGAAAAATCCTGCGTTGGCGGAGGAAATTATTGCAAAAACAGTGAAAGCTATCCGCAAGCCAGTCACAGTGAAGATAAGGAAAGGCTTTGATGAGACTCATGTGAATGCGGTGGAAATGGCTAAGGCGGCAGAAGCGGCAGGGGCGGCAGCTATTGCGGTGCATGGGAGGACAAGGGAGCAGTTTTATTCCGGGAAGGCCGACTGGGATATCATAGGGGAAGTGAAGCGGGCAGTCAGTATTCCGGTCATTGGAAACGGGGATGTGGTGGATGGGGAGAGCGCAAAAAGGCTTTTGGCCACAACCGGCTGCGATGGGGTTATGATAGGAAGGGCTGCGAGGGGCAACCCATGGATATTCCGGGAGGTAATCGGATATTTGGAGGACGGACGGACAGTGGACAGGCCTAAGCCCCAGGAAGTGAAGGAAACAATTTTGCGCCATGCCGTATTGCAGCTCCAATATAAGGGAGAATATACGGGAATCCGGGAAATGAGGAAACATATTTCCTGGTATACGGCAGGGTATCCCCACTCGGCCAAGTTCCGGGGAAAAATAAATGCGATAGAGAAAATGGAAGAATTAAGGGAAGGTGTGGAGGAAATATTTGGATAGGTGTAAGGCAGGCATAAAAATCTTTGAATAAGGATGGATTTTGACACCCGAAATTCGTGGCCTGCAAGTCGGCAGTCCGGCTTCGGATAAGTATCATACCCAGTCCAATGTCTGTGGGAATAAAGATGCGCTTGCAATCATACTCTATAGGAAAGTATGCGATAGTATTGCGGAAAGGCGGGCATGGGTGGAAGGGGGAAATGTTTTATATTTTTATCTAAAGGAAGGGTCGCGATTTAAAAAGCATGGATGGAGCCGGGGGATATTGCCGGAACTGGAAGTGGATATGGCATCGGACAGGAAGGCGGATACGGCATCAGGGCGGGAGTACAGAGGGGAAGGCAGGCTGGTTTGCTGCGGTGTACCCCAGTATTACCGGAAGGGAAAAGCCTGGAAAAGAGACAGGCTGTTGGAGGTTCTAAACGGCAAGCTGGCAGGGCAGGAGGCGGAGGAGTACTATTTGCAGCCGGATGTGGCAAGGATGACGGGGATAAAGGAAAGAATGCCGCCGGAAATCATCCTTCAGAAAATATTCAGGCAAATTCCCTGTCTGGAATATCTGGTATATATAGGCTGGGGGAAGGAACACAGGGAAGGGGCTTTAGGGGAAGAAGATTTCAGGGAAGAACGGCAAATGCTTTACCGGCTGTTAAAACCGTATCTGGCCAGGGTCAATCACTTTATGTTAGTTACCCACAGGCCGGAAGGCTATGAGGAGTTTTCGGAATACATTTATGAGGAATATGGGATTCCGGCATTTAGTGTAGACAAGGTAGAGGGCCAGTTTGGGAAAGCGGGGAAAACAGTGGTGATTGATGGCAGGAAAGAGTATAAGCCCCCTTGGCAGATGCTCCCCCAGAGGGCATCTTATGTAGATTTGTGGTCAGTGGAAGAGAAAAGAGAGCAGGCGGAGAAAAACCGTGGAGATGTGAAGTATATATCGGCGGGAAAATTCCTTGACACTCTGGTGAAAAATGGGTATAATACCATCGTTAATTAGGCTGTATAGTAAGGGCAGGAATCAAATCCGGTAAGGCAGCAAAACTGCGAAAGGAGTATGAAGGTTCAAATGGAAGAAAAGAAAAATATCTTAACTTATGAGGGTCTTAAAAAATATGAGGATGAGCTTCACGAACTAAAAGTAGTAAAGCGGCAGGAAGTTGCGCAGAAGATTAAAGAGGCCAGGGAGCAGGGGGATTTGTCGGAAAATGCGGAATACGATGCGGCAAAGGACGAGCAGCGCGATATTGAAGCGAGAATTGAAGAATTGGAAAAAATCTTGAAAAATGCGGAAGTTGTAGTAGAGGATGAAGTCGATTTGGACAAAATCAATATCGGCTGTAAAGTAAAGATTTTGGATTTGGAATACAATGAAGAATTGGAATATAAGATCGTTGGCTCTACGGAGGCCAATAGCCTGAAGGGAAAGATTTCCAATGAATCTCCGGTAGGGAAGGCTTTGCTGGGGGCAAAAGTGGATGATGTTGTCAATGTGGAGACCCATGTCGGCATGCTGCAGTATAAGGTGCTTGAAATCCAGCGTTCCAGCAATTGATGCTGTTAGAGGTGGAAGATACCTGGAAAAGGCTGGTTCGGCACATATATGACTGAAGGAACGGACAAAACTCGCTTTGGCGGAAGAAGTCCGGGCGTCAGAGAAGTGGAAATAACTGTTTATGGAAATTCAGGACAGTTACAATCGGGAAAGAAAGAGGAGTAACAGCAGTGGGAGAAACACGGAATACGCGGGAACAGGATATTAATCAGTTGTTAAAGGTGAGGAGGGAGAAGCTTGCTGCGCTTCAGGAAAACGGCAAAGATCCTTTTCTTATCACGAAATATGATGTGACCCATCACAGCTTAGAGATAAAAGAAGAATTTGACGCCCTGGAGGGGCAGACGGTTTGCATTGCAGGAAGGGTGATGTCCAAGCGGGTGATGGGAAAGGCATCTTTTTGCAATGTACAGGATATTCAAGGCAATATTCAATCTTATGTGGCAAGGGATAGCATCGGGGAAGAAGCCTATGCAGATTTCAAAAAATATGATGTAGGGGATATTGTCGGTATCAAAGGTGAAGTATTCAAAACGAAAACCGGGGAAATTTCCATACATGCAGCGGAAGTAACCTTGCTCTCTAAGAGCCTTCAGATTCTGCCGGAGAAATATCATGGTCTGGTGAATACGGATATCCGTTACCGCCAGAGATATACGGATCTCATTATGAATGAGGAAGTAAAGGACACCTTTATCAAAAGGTCAAAAATTATCAGTTCCATCCGCAGATACCTGGACGGTCAGGGCTTCTTAGAGGTAGAAACCCCTATGCTGGTATCCAATGCAGGGGGTGCTGCTGCGCGTCCTTTTGAGACTTATTATAATGCTTTGGACGAGAACGTGAAACTGCGTATTTCCCTTGAATTATACCTGAAGAGATTGATTGTGGGCGGCTTGGAACGCGTTTATGAGATCGGGAGGGTATTCCGCAATGAAGGGCTGGATACCAGACATAACCCGGAATTTACATTGATGGAACTTTATCAGGCCTATACGGACTACAATGGAATGATGGATTTGACCGAGAACATGTTCCGGCACGTAGCACAGGAGGTGTGCGGCACGACAACAATTACCTATGGCGGGGTTGAAATAGATTTGGGCAGCCCCTTCAAGCGGGTTACTATGATTGATGCCGTGAAGGAATATGCGGGCGTGGACTTTGATTTGATTAAGGATACGGAAGAGGCGAAAAAAATAGCGGATGAAAAGGGCGTTCATTACGAAGAACGCCATAAGAAGGGGGATATTCTGAATCTGTTTTTTGAAGAATTTGTGGAAGAGCACTTGGTACAGCCCACCTTCGTGCTGGATCACCCGGTAGAGATTTCCCCTCTGACGAAAAGGAAGCCAGATAAGCCGGATTATGTGGAGCGTTTTGAACTGTTTATCACATGCCGTGAGATGTGCAATGCTTATTCCGAATTGAATGACCCTATCGACCAGCGCGCACGTTTTGCAGCCCAGGAGGAGGCTTTCGCGGCGGGGGATGAGGAAGCCAACCATACGGATGAGGACTTCTTGAATGCGTTGGAAATCGGCATGCCGCCAACCGGCGGGATTGGGTATGGCATCGACAGGCTGGTGATGCTTTTAACTGATTCGCCGGCTATACGGGATGTGCTGCTTTTCCCGACAATGAAAACGCTTGGCAAAGAAAACCAGTAAAATCAAGGGTTTGCGGTACTTGAACTTGTAAACTACAACAAATTTACAACAATTTTACAACGCATAACAAAGAATAATGAGCGTTAATGAATAGTTGTACTCATAAATCCAATTCAATATTTTGTACGATAAGGACATTTTTCTAAAAGAAAATTTTAGGGAAGTGTCCTTTTGTTATGGTCAAAACAAAATAAGAAATGGAGGAAATGAACATGAGTAGTACAGCGTTAGGAGCAGAGAAAGCGATTATTTTTATCAGTGATGCACATGAAAAATTCTACTACGAGAAATTGAAAGAGGTCAGGTATCAGGACG
>BLLT01000312.1 GCA_011958945.1 Lachnospiraceae bacterium
GTCCATGACCTCCCGCGAATAACCGCCATTTTATTTGTCCTTAGGCCCGTAAGGAATCTCATAATGGGAAATAGTAACAAGCGGCTCAATCCGATGCCTGTTTAATTCATCGAACACCTTATCATAAAAGGCCAGGCCAGCCTCGTTAGGCTCCGTTTCCATACCCGTAGGGAATATTCTCGTCCAATTGATGGACATCCTGAACACTTTAAAGCCCATTTCCGCCGCCAGTGCAATATCCTCTTCATAATGATGGTAGAAATCCGTCGCCTCACGGCTGGGATATAAGGTATTTTCCTCAAACTTCGGCGTTATTCTCTTAGGCGTTGTATGAGAACCGTTTGTACACATATCGGAAACCGAAGGGCCTTTTCCGTCCGCATCCCATGCCCCTTCATACTGATTTGCAGCTGTCGCACCGCCCCATAAGAAATCTTCCCGAAAACTTTTCATAGCAATAACCGCTCCTGTTCTGTTATATGATCTCCCTTTTCCCGCTCTAACCTGTAACAGGAACAATGTATCAAGCGTTCCTCTCTTTCACATTGCTTTAATATAATGATACATCTACATGACAATTTGCACAAGCCGATTAAACATTTTACAGAAGTTTTAGGATTTCATTCCCAACTGCCACTGCTGAAGCATCCGTAGGAATAATATCCGCATAGTCATCCGTATTGGTAATGATAATCGGCGTTGTTACCGGATGCCCTTCTGCTTTTATTTTCTCCATATCAAACTCTAACAGTAAATCCCCCTTTTTCACACGATCGCCTTGTTTTGCTTTAGGTGTAAATCCCCTTCCTTTCATTTCCACCGTATCCATCCCTACATGAATCAAGATTTCTGCTCCGGTATCCGTCAAAATTCCAATCGCATGGCCTGTGGGAAAAAATGTAGTGATCTCGCCATCCGCCGGCGCATAGACCTTTCCCTCTACAGGCTCTACCGCAATGCCTTTTCCCATGGCACCTGTGGAAAATACTTCATCCTTAACATTTTCCAGCGCCATAACGTTTCCCTTTACAGGGGATTCCACTGTGCCGGCTTTTCCTGCCGCAGAAGCGGAAGCAGATGATGAAGCCGTTTCTTTTTTCGCAGGCGCATCATCTTTATAGGTCAGATAAACCAAGACAAATGCAGCCATTAATGCCAGGGCGGATACAACCATAGAAATCACCATACCGCTGATATCGTTATTTGCAGAATCAATGTAAGCCGTATAGCCGAATACCCCCATCCCTGCCATCTGATAGCTTTTTACGCCAAGGGTAGTTAATACAGCTCCTGCCACACCTGCTACGCCGCAGGTAATAAAGAAAGGTTTCTTCTTGGGCAGCGTAATACCGTAAATAGCTGGTTCCGTCACGCCTGCTATACCGGAAATAAATGCCGGGGCTGCCAGACTCTTTAACTTTTTGTTCTTTGTCTTTAACCAGATTGCCAGTACGGCGCCTGTCTGGGCGAAGGTTGTTCCAAACATGCCTACCAGGACAACATCGTATCCTATGGATGCCACATTAGTCATTGCGATGGGAATCATAGCCCAATGGAGACCGAACATTACCAGTATCTGCCAGAAGAATCCAATAAATACACCCAACAGCAAATTGCTTACATTGGCAATGGAAGTACACAGCGAACCTATCAATCCAGCTGCGCCGGAAGCAATAGGGCCGATTACTAAAAATGTCAGCGGAATTGTAATGCCCAATGTAATAAGCGGTACCACAAACGTCTTTATCACATCCGGTATAAACTTCTTAATCCGCTTTTCCAGGAATGCTGCAAAGGCAACCGAACAAATTACAGGAATTACGCTGCTGGTATAGTCACCTGCTGCCGGCATAATAATAGGAATCCCCGCAAATTTAAATGTTTCCATTGCCGCCAGAGAACTGCTGGTCAATGTGGGGTATACCATCACCAGGCCGATTACAATCCCTTCCATTTCGGGGAGCTTAAACTTTTTCGCCGCGGTAAACCCTAGCAGCACAGGCATAAAATAGAAGAAGGAATCCGCCAGCGCATACAGCAATGTATATGTACCGCCGGCCGCATCCATCCAGCTGAAATAACTGAACAGCGATAAAAAGCCCTTTAATATACCGCAGGCAGACAATACCGCCAGACATGGGGTGAATACCCCTGTTACAATACTTACGAAAGCATTAAAGGGATTCTGTTTCTCCTTAGGGCCTTTCTCAGCATCCTCATCAGCCCCGCCCTTAGCGATACTTTCCAAATGCCCTACGGACACTACGGATGCAAACACATCCGGCACATGGTTTCCAATAACCACCATATACTGTCCGCCGGACTGAAGTACCGTAACAATTCCATCCGTTTCCTTCAAAATTTCCGTCTGGGCTTTGCTTTCGTCTTTCAGCTTGAAACGCAGACGTGTAACACAGTGGGTTAGGCCCGCGATATTGCTTTTGCCGCCCACATTCTGGATAATAATCCTTGATAATCCATCATACTTGCTTGCCATAATCATTCACCTTTCCTTTGCTGTTATTTTTACGACAAAGGGATATTCCCCTCGTACCTGAACGTCCGAACAGAACCAGCTGTTAATCTGCATCTTCGACTGCGCTTCCAATACATCGTCTGGATTGCAGGAGTATGGATAAACTGTGGAAAAAGCAATCATATTTCCCATTTTAAATTGGGGATAATGGGTATGGGCATAAATCACTGCTTTTGCACTTGCTATGAACTGATGGTGCAAGGCCTGATACATTACCTGAGGCACCGCCGGCGCACCAGGCACCGGTCCATTGTAGCCCTTAATTGTTCCCAGCGAGAAAACCGCCCCCATTCCGCCCATAGTACCGATATTAATTTCATTAAAAGTCAGCCAATACTTTACTTTATCCTGATACCTTGCAAAAATCGTCTTATAATACCTCTCAAAAGATTCAATGCATTCCCTTGATTCCCAGCCATTATATTTCTCCACCAGGGCATAGGGCATTTCGTAATGGGAAATCGTCACAAGCGGTTCGATACCATATTTTTTGCACTCGTCAAACACATCATCATAAAACTTAAGCCCCGCCTCATTCGGCTCTTCCTCCATGCCTGTCGGGAAAATCCTCGTCCAGGCAATGGACAGCCGGAATGTCTTAAACCCCATTTCCCCAAACAGTGCGATATCCTCTTTATAGTGATGGTAAAAATCAATCGCCTCATGGCTGGGGTATAAGGTTCCCTCCTCCAAAACAGGGGTTATCCGTTTTGCCCTCTCATGGGTTCCATTGGTGCACATATCCGACACGGAAGCACCTTTGCCGTCCACATTCCATGCGCCCTCAAACTGATTTGCGGCGGTTGCCCCGCCCCATAGAAAATCTTTTCGTAAAACCATAGTTTCCATCCTCCTTTATTCATTACTATTTCTTGTAAGTTTCTCAATATGGATTGTCAGATACCCCAATTCCTCATCCTGCACCGTATAAGGAAGCTTCTCCTGCAGATAAGTCCGGATTTTTTCACTGCAGGCGGCCGCCGACGGATACAGCTTTGACACTACTGCATAAAGCCCGTTCCCCCTCTCACCGCAATCATTTTTCAAAACCCTCTGAAGAAAAAATTTAAGATGTGTAACAAAACGAATATAATCAAAGGAGGTCTCGTCTAAAATGATACCGTAGGTAAGTTCTATAATATGGATAATATCCGATATCCTTCCCAACACCTGATTGGATACGGACTCGTCACCGCCATACTGGGCATTTACGATATGAATAGCAATAAATCCTGCCTCATCCTCCGGCAGCCTGACCCCAAGCTGTTCTTCTATGATATCCAATGCTGCCTGCCCCAAACGGTATTCATCCGTATAAAATTTCTTAATCTCAAGCAAAAGTGTATTGGCAAGGGAAAGCCCCTGTTTTTGACGCTCAATAGCAAAGCTGATATGGTCGGATAACCCTAAAACCAATTTTTCGTTCAATTCTTTGTGAAAATGCTCCCGTATATACTCCACAATCTGCATCCCTACTGCCAGATACTCCATAGGCACCCGCTCCAACAGTTCCATGAGCAGTGTTTCATTTCTGCTGTCTGAAAACCCATAAAATTTCTTTTCAATCTTGCCTTCATCAATTTCCATACCCGGTTTTAGTCCAAAACCAATCCCTCGCCCCATTAAAATAATTTCCCGATTCTGCTCCAATACAGAGATTACCAAATTATTGTTTAAAACCTTTTCCACTCGCATACTCATCCGCCTTTTCCTAAATTGCATACATCCCTTACGGCTTTTAGACCCTATGATGCCTGTTTCTGTCTCTGTCTGTTAAAAGTTTCCCTTAACAATTTATGACATATCCCGGCCATAGCACATTTTGTACGCAAAAAAACCTGACCGTCTATATTAACATCATAAAAATATGATATTGATATATCCAATCAGGTTTCGCCTGCCATGCAGTAACGCCCTAAACTATTTTTCTAAATAAAATAACATCATTTAAACAAATTAAATGCAAGGAAAAAAATATTTTTCAGCAATACATACAATAA